>JAGRJX010000310.1 GCA_020442545.1 Lysobacterales bacterium | reverse complement strand
CCGCCCATGCCGCGCTGCTCGGCCATGACTGGCCCGGCAATGTCCGCGAACTGCAGCGCGAGATGGCCCGGGCTGCCGTGTTCCTCGGCAATGGCGACGCGCTGAGCCGGGTTGATCTGGGACTATCGCTGCAGCAGGAACAAGGCGACGCCGGAACGGATCTCAACGCACAGCTGCAGGCTGCCGAACGACGCATCCTCCGCACCGCCATCACGGCAGCCGCCGGCAATATCAGCGAGGCCGCCTCGCGCCTGGGCATCGCGCGCTCAACCCTTTACCGGCGAATGGAAGCGCTGGGCATCGACCCGCGCGGTTCGAACGCGGACTGAAAGCCGCGAGGTCACGCTCGAGCACCAGCTGGCTTATCCTCGGGTCATGGATCTGGAACCGATCAGCCTGCCGGAGCAGACGCTTTCGCCACTCGGGGAAGGCGCCATGGCGCGGGTCTATCGCGCGCAACACCCGCGCTTTGGCGACATCGCGATCAAGGTACTGCGGCACAGCACGGCGGACGCCTGGCGCCGACTGCAGCGTGAAGCAACAGCGCAGGCCCGCCTGAACCATCCCAATATCGCCCGCATTCTCGGCTTTGGCAGCTTCGAGGGACAACCGGCAATACTGATGCAGCGGGTCGACGGCAGGCCGCTGGATGTGGTCGCCGGCGAGCTGCCGCTGGAAGCACGCATCGATCTGCTGGTCACCGTCTGCGATGCGGTCGAGCACGCCCATGCCGCCGGACTGATTCATCGCGATCTGAAACCCGGCAATGTGCTGGTCGAAGAACACGAAGGGCGACTGCATCCGTACGTGCTGGATTTCGGTCTGGTCCACGACAACGAGGCAGGCAGCCTGACCGGCGCCGGGGAACTTTTGGGCACGCCCGCCTACATGTCGCCGGAACAGGCGCGCGGCGACGCCAGGCATGTCGATCGCCGTGCGGACGTGTTTTCGCTTGGCGCCATCCTGTTCCAACTGTTGACCGGACGGCCGCCGTTTCAGGGACGCTCGGTTTCCGAGGTGCTGGGGCAGATCATCAGCAATGATGCGCCGCTGGCGCACCGGATAAGCCGCAGCGTTCCGCTCGCCCTGTCGCGCATCTGCGCACAGTGCCTGGAGCGCGATCCAGCGCGTCGCTACGCGTCAGCCGCCGCATTGAAGCGCGACCTGCAGCGCTGGCTGCGCGGCGAACGTTTGATGGCGCGACCGGTCGGCTTGCGCTACCGGAGCACGCGCTGGCTGCGCAGGAACCGCCTGGCCGGATGGGCAATGGGCGCGGCGCTATTGACCGTGCTGTCGGCGCTGGTCTGGAGCGTGCACGCCCGTCGCCTCGCCATAGAACGCGAGGAACAGGTGGCGCAGCTCGCCGAAGCCAGCGAATCGGTGCGGCATCGCATGCGCCTGTTGCGTCTGGCGCCGGCACAGGATTTGTCCGGTGCGGTGCGCGCGCTGACCCGGGAAATGAGCCTTCTCGAACAGCGCGCCAGACCACTCGGCGATGCCGGCACACCACGCGTCCTGCGCGCACTGGGCCAGGCCTGGCTGGATCTGGAGCAGCCGGCCAGGTCGATCGCGGCGTTGCAGGACTACCTGACCCACGCTCCTGACGACGTCGATGGGTTGCGGTTGCTGGCAGAGGCACGGCTGGAACGCTACCGCAACATCAGCGCCGCATTGGCGGACCAGTCCAGCGAGGACATCGCCCGCGCACTGGGAGCGGAAGGTAGGGCATTGCTCGATGGCGCGCGCCAGGCCCTGCAGAAGGCCGCCGCAGTCGATAGGGGTTCGCCGCCGCAGGCGCGCGCGGGATTGGCGTTGTTGGACCGCCGCTTCGATCAGGCCCTGCAGGCGGCCCGTGAGTACCGGCCACTGGATCTGGCCGATTACTCCGGCCTCGCGCTGGAGGCGGGCATCCTGGCCGAGCAGGCCCGGTTCGCCGACGCCGAGGGCGATCTGCAGCAGGCCGCGGCCATCAATGCCGAGGCGCTGCAGCGCTTCGATGCCGCACTGGCGATCGGACGCAGCGACGGTCGGCTACTTGAAGCGGCCTGCCGCGCAGCGGCGCGGGACATCCTCATCAATGGCCGCCGCGGCTCGACGCCGCCGGCATCTCCGGACGCGGCCTCGCCCGCCTGCGACGCCGTGGTCAAAGTGCGGCCGGACCGCTCCGAAGGCTGGTCCGCACGCGCCCTGGCCTGGGCGGCCATCGCCAACTCATGGTCCAAGGCCAACATGCGAGAACGCGAGCGCCAGGCCCTCGAAGCCATGCGCGACGACGCCCGGCAAGCCGCCGGGCATGCCGGTGAACGCCCCGAGCCGGCGCTGCTGCTGGCGCGGGCCGGTATTCGTATCGCCCAACTTCGGATGGGTGGTTTCGAGGACAGCCTGAACGCCTACAACGAGGCCATCGACACCCTGGAGCAGCTGCGGATGCAACACCCACGCTACGTTCCAGCCCTGCACGAACTGGGCATCGCCTACCGCCAGCGCGGCCGACTGCGGGTCAATTTCAATCACGATCCGGAGACCGACTTCGACATGGCCATCGAGATGCTGGCCAGTGCGCGCGCGCTGAACCCCGACGCAGCGACTGTGGCCGACGACCTGTCGCTTGCCTATGTGTTCGCCTTTTACCACCAGCGCGCGCTGGACCCGGCAGCGGCGCGCGCGCTGGGTGAACGCGCCATCGCCGTGCTTGACGAGGTGCTGGCCCGCGAGCCCGATCACCCGGATCTGCTGTATACCCAGGCCGCCAACCTTGCCGACCTCTGGGCCTACCTGCGTTCGCTGGAACCCGGAGACGCAGCCAGCGAGCACGCAAGCCTGCGTGAACGGGCGCATGCGCTGGCCGCCCACCTGCGCGAGGTGGCGCCGCAGCGGCTGGACGGCTACACCCTGGCGATCATGCTGGAGCTGACCGCCTCCGAAATCGCCCACGACCGCGATTTGTCCGACGCGTCAGCAACGCGCCGCGCTGGCGAACTGATCGCTAAGGCGCGCGATGCCAACCTGGAAGTGCCGGCTTCTATCGAGGCCTGGTATGCCACGGAAAAATTCCGGGCGGCCCTGCGGGTATCCAGCACGTTGCCCGAGGCCGAACTTCACGCAGCGCGCGAGGCGCTGAAGCCGGCGCTGGCCGAAAGCAGCGATGTCGATGCCAGGATGCTGGCGCGAACCACCGAACTGCAGCTGGCGGTTGCCGAACTCCAGTGGCGGCAGCGCAGGGGCCTGCCCTTCGGCGCGGTGATCCGGCGCGGTCTGATGCAGTACACGCAGCTGCTCGACAGCGGCCGCGATCTCGGCGATGGCCACTGCGACGGCGGCGACATTCTGTTCGCCAAGGCGCAGGGCGAGCAGGGTTTGGCGCAGCGCCGGGATGCCGAAGCGGCGGTTACCGCGCTGCAGTCCTGCATCGACAGCTCACCGCGCGCCAATGCCTACCGCCGCCCCGCCCTGGAGGCCGCCCAAACCCTGCTGGATTCAACACGGACCTGAGCGGCTGCCGGAACCGGTCGTATGCGATCTACTCGAAGCCATTGTCGAACAACAGCCCATCGGCACGGATATCCACGTCAACACCGAACAGTGCCCCCGGATCATCGTTGATCTCACCGGCGGGCAGCGTTGCCTCGACGCCAGCCGCGATGGTCGGCGGCGCCGGCGTATCGACCACAGCGCTGATGGTGAAGACGATCAGGCTGGCCGGCGGCAGATCGACCTGCGTGTGCAATAGCCCGGCAACGGGACCAGACTGCGGACACACCGCACCGCCCAGCGCGTCGACGCAGCGCCATTGCAAGCCGCCAATGCCTTCGATCAGAGAGAGGTCGATCACCACGCCATTCACCGTTCCGCTGGAAGCGAGGTTGCGGACGTCAAGCTGGTACAACAGGGCATCGCCCGCTTCCACACTGGTCACGCCATCATCAAGGCCCAGGGCGATCTGGCGAATCGCGCTGGATACGGACACGGCATGCGAGACGCTGGCATCCGTATAGTTGACGTTGCTGCTGGTGAACGTCAGCGACAATGGATACATGCCGGCGTTCGGCGGCGCCGTCATCGCACAGTAGTACCTGCCATCGCCAGGATCCGGCAGCAGACCGGTGCACACCGCGCCATCGTCGTCCGACACGTCCAGCGTTCCCGGCGGCGGTCCCCGTGCGCTGGAAGCCTCAACGATGAGATCAAAAGCCGTATTGGTCACCACCGTGGCAGGCACGGTTCCCGCCACGCTGAGGACGGTCGGAATCGGTTCGACAATGATGGAGTAGCCGGAGCTGGTCGTGGTCGCATAGCGAAGGCTGCCGGCATAGCTGAGGTAAAAGCCCTGCTGGCCAGCTTGCGGAAGCGTTAGCGGACAGCTCGCCAGCGGCGGGTTTTCGCTGCACACGATGCTGCCCGAGGCATCGTCGAGACGAAGGGTCAGAATACCGTCGTCGGGTTCGCTGTCGTCGCTGGCCGAGATGCCCGGAACCAGCTCGATGGTGTCGCCGACCTGGTAGGGGCCGCCGGGCAGCCCCAGCGTCAAGCTGACCGGAATGCCTTCCACCTCGATACTGCTGTCGGCCGCATCGGAATCCGCATGGATACCATCATCAGCCGCGAAATGGGCGCTGATGCTGCGCATGCCGAGGTAGCTGGGCGTCAACTCACAGCTACCCGTTGCTCCCGTGAGCGTGGCCACACAGCTGGATTCACCATCACCAATCGTGACCGTGCCGCTGATCGTCCCGTAGTCGCTGGTCACCAGCACCGAGACCGAATACGGCTGGTCAACGCGCCTCACCGCGGAAATCGTGGTGATCTGCGTTGCCGTGTCCGCCAGCTGTGCCGACACACTGGTCGCAGCGATCGCCGATACCGAACGATCATCGCCCGCATAAACGGCCACGAGATCGTGATTGCCGACCGTGGTTGGCGTGAATTGACAGCTGCCGGCGGGCGCCGGGAAACTGCAGAGCGCCGGATTGTCGGCGCTGTCCGGGTGGATGCTCATCGTGCCGGTAGCGCCACTCTCGTCCTCCAACGACACCGTCGCCTGCAGCGTCACACTGTCGCCAACCTGCACGGCGCTGCCGGGCGAGGCCATCAGATCCACCGTGCTGGAGAGACCGACAACGGTGTACGGCTGCCCGTTGCTGCCGGCATCGGAAAAGCTGCCGTCCTGGCCGTCAAACTCGGCCATCAGCACCTGCGTACCCTTGCTGGTCGGCACGATGTTCGGCGTTGCCTGCCCCGAACCATCGAGCGCCTTCCAGTTGCCGGGCTGTCCATCCAGCACTAGTCGCACCCGGCCGGTCGGCACGCCGGCTGCGATATCGGCACTGACCGTCACCATCGCGCCGAGAACCTGGCCCACCCTGGCCGGCAGCGGCGACACGTTCGCCACGCTGACCATCGTCGGCCATGGCGTGACCTCGACCGACTGCAGGGTCGAATCGGATCCAATGAAACTGGCATTGCCGGAATAGCGGACCTGGAAGTTCATCGTGCCGACACTGCCGGCCGAAACCGTGCAGCCGCCACTACCCACCGGTAGCGTGCACAGCGCCGGCGTGCTGTCCGGATCACCCGCGTGGAAACTCAGACTCCCGAGCGGAACGCCGCTACCCGGTGCCTGCACCGAGACCGACGCCATCAACTGGATGTCCCCGCCCGGATGCACGCTCGCCGGCATCGCCGAGAGGCTGGTCCGGGTGTCTGCCGCAACGACCTGATAACCCGCAGCCGCAGTCCGTCTCGGCAGGTCGGGCAATTGATCGGGCAGGAATTCACCGACGAATGTCTGCACGCCAACATCCGCGCCCGGCAGCGAACACGAGCCGCTGCCAGCCGCCAGAACCGCCGTGCACGCCGCCTGATCCTCGCGCCACCAGCGAACGCGGCCATCCGCCGGGCCATCAACATTGCTGACGCTGGCCTGTATCGCGATGGGCTGCCCGGTGACCGGCTGCGTTGGCGACAGACTGTCGATTGCAACGCTGTTGTCGCGGCCCTCGATATAGGCGAAGACACGGCCTTCATCAAGCGCACGCCACTCCGCACCGGCCAGCAGATGGGGGCGGCGCAGACTCAGCGCCGTGCCAAAGCCATCCGGAAACAGGCCGGAACCATCCGGGCTGCCGATACGACCGGTATAGCGCCAGTTGCCGCCGGCATCGCGGTCGAAGACGAACAGCGCTGCGGCATCGGCTCCGTTGTCGAGGCCGCCAGCGACCAGACGGTCGCCATCCACGCTCACCGCACTGCCCACGCTGTCGAGGCTGGCCACGGGAATCGCCGGCAGCGTCTGCACACTGAAGCTGGTCACGCCTTCGCTGTAAACCGCGACCCGCCCTGCGCCGCCGTCACCATCGGGCGCGCCAATCGCCAGCAGGCCATTGCGAAAATCCAGCGCCTTGCCAAACCCGCTGGCGCCGGCGGGCGCCGCAATCGACGTCAGCTGTGACCAGCTGCCCAGCAACTTGCGGTAGATGCGCACGCGGCCGGCGCCGGCATCGGCGTTGGTTGCAGCGGCCGCCAGTGTGCCGCCAGCGAACGCCAGTGCTCCGCCCAGTCGCTCGTCGGCGGCGGCGCCCGCAAGGTAGCCGGCGATCGACCAGGCTCCTGACACCCGTTCCAGCACGACCACCAGCCCGCTGTCGTTCAACACGCCCGCCTCGTAGCGCGGAGCCCCTATGGCCGCGCGATCGCCATCGATGGTCACCGCCGTTCCCATGCGATCGCCGGCTGCAAAGCTGTTGTCGTAGCGATAGACGTCGTTCCAGACGTTACCGTCGAATTCAAACAACACCGCGCTGCCACCGGCACTGCTGCCACTGTTTTCGCGATTGGGCGCACCGACGATCAGCCGATCGCCATCCAGCCGCAGGCTGCTGCCGAAGCGGTCGGAGGCGTTGCCAAACGGATCGGTGACGGTTGCGCTCCACTGCCAGCGTTGTCCGTCGAACTCGAAGATCTGCACCGCGCCCTGCTGGCTGTTGGCGCCGACATCCGCCCACGGCACGCCAACAGCGGCGCGGTTCCCGAATACCGACACGACCGAGCCGAAGCGCTGCGTGGCATCAATCACGGGGGTATCGAGCACGCCATCGACATGCCAGTCGCCGTTGTTGCGCAGCACCGTCACCCGGCCATCGGAAGACACACCGCCGACATCGGAAAACGGGTCGCCGGTCAGCAATCCGCCCGAAAACAGCGCCAGGCTTCGCCCCATGCCTTCCGCCATGTCCGGATCAGGCAGGGCAAGCGGGGACGCAAAGCCGGAAGGTTGCAACGCTGACTCGAACAGCTGACCACGACGGCCCCAGGCGCGCGCAACACCGGGAGCACCCACGAACAGCACCGATCCGTCGAATGCCAACGAGGTGCCAAAGGCGGCATTCGCTTCGGCCGGACCCTCAACACGTTCCTGCAGCTGCCAGCTGCCACCACCAAACTGGTAGTGCAGCACGGTACCGACGCTGTTCTCACCCTGGCCGTCTTCGCCGGGCGCCCCGACCAGCAGATGATCGCCGGCCATGGTCAGCGCCCAGCCCTGGTAGGCCGACGGCGTGTCGATGTTGTTCAGCGGCGTGCCAGCGTTCCAGTCAAGGCCATCAAACTCGAAGGGGTAGGCCGATCCCTTGCTGAGGCTGCCCTGGAATGGCGCGCCAACGACGGCGTGATCGGCGTCGAGGGCAACCGCGCGGCCGAATTTATCGCCGCTGCTTCGATCGCTGGCCTCGAGCTGATCGCCGTAAGCCCAGGTTCCGCCGCTACGCGTGTAGACATAGGCGCGACCGCCGCCAGACTCTTCCGGCGCACCAACCAGCAAGCGATCACCGTCAACCGCCATGGCATAGCCGAAGCCGCCGGTGCCGGAAGGTCGAAAGCGCTGGCTTTCACTCCAGGTCGAGCCGCTGCCGTCGAACACGTAGACCTGCCCGCCTCCGCTGGCGCCCGGGGCACCCACAAGGATCTGTCCACCGCTGATCGCCACGGCATTGCCAAAGCGCATCGACGCATTGCCATCGGCCAGCGCCAGTCGCTCACGCTGGCGCCAGCGACCATCTGACTGGGTAAACACGTAGGCGACGCCATGCAGCAATTTGCCATCGACGGCTTCGCTGGGCGCGCCAATTACCGCAAGGTCGCCTTCCACGGCGATGGCGAACCCGAAGTTGCGCGCGGACTGGAATCCCTTGGGCGCCAGCGCATCAAAGCGCTGGTAGCCGCCGGCCTCCAGCGCCGCCTGTGCGGGAAGGGAGGCCAGACACAGGGCCAGCAGGACGAATCGGCTGAGGTTTCGAAAGAGGATGTTCATGGCGTTCTCAGAGGTCCGGCACGGGAATGGGGTCGGGCTGGAGGACGGTCTCGAAGCCGTTGCGGAAGATCGCCGGCGGCAGCGCGCCGCCGAACTCGAAGGCGCCGATGTCCGGGCTCGCATCGCGGGCGTTGCTGTCGAGATCGCCAGCAGGACCGTCCAGGCAGGCGTCAATGGCTGGTGATCCCAGGCCCAGGCGGTAGTCGCCACGCGGGTTGCTGACCAGAAGCGGATCCGCGCTCGACGCCCCCAGCTGACCGCCGCCAATCAGACTGCAGACCTGGCTGGCACTGGCAGCGCCGGCGAGACCAGCAATGGAAGCAAAGCCATTGCCCCAGACAAGGGTGTTGGTCAGCTGCAGGTCGACGCCCGCCTCGTCGGCCAGCATGATGGCCGCGCCGGGATGATCAACCAGCGTGGCCGAATCCAGAGCCACCGCGCTGCCACCGGCAGCGAGATCGTCGACAACAATTGCGTGATCCGCGTTGTTGGCCAGCAGCACGTTCTGCAGCAGATCGCCGTCACCGTTGCCGTTGAGATGCAGGGCGCTGCTGGACGTATCGGTGCCGAGGTTGTCGACAACGGCCACATCTGCAAGGTGGACACGCGCACCGATGGTGTAGATCGCCGAACCCCGCGCAGCTTGATTGCCCGAGAGTTCGTTGCAGTAGCGATCCGCGGGCAGCAGGTTCGACGCACACTTGCTGGCACCGATGTCCAGCCGTGCCCCGCCACCCGCGTAGATCGCGCCGCCATTGTCGGTCGCGACATTGCCAATCAGCCGCAGGTTGGATGCCTTGAGCTCCTCTCCGAGTCCGCTGCTGCCAAGCCCGGAAACGTAGATGGCCCCGCCATAGGGTGCCGAGTTGCCCTGCATGGGGTTGCTGCCGCCGAACTGCGCCCCGCTGATGACCAGGTCGCTGTTGCTCAGCGTGATCGCGCCACCGCCATTGGCCGCACTGTTGGCAGTCCATCGACTGATGTCGAAAGGTCCGGCGCCGATATCCTGCAGCAGCCGCAAGGTGGTACCCGAGGCCGCGTGGATCGCGCCACCGAAGTCTCCACTGCTGTTGTCGGCGAACTGGAGTCCGGCCACATCGGCGTCGCCGCTGCTGAACGTCGTCAGGTCCGATGCCTGCATATGGAAAGCACCGCCGTTCCC
>JAGRJX010000309.1 GCA_020442545.1 Lysobacterales bacterium | reverse complement strand
CCTGCAACCCCTTCCTGCGCTGCGACCAGCCCGGCGTGATGGCCGGCATCGCCGCTGCCACGGGATCGATGCCAAGCAACCGCCTCGACAGCTTCACGCGCCTGCGTCGCCTGAAGGACGCCTTCCGCGCATGAACCGTCAACCATTCCTTGCTGGGCTGCTGTCCAGTCTGTTCCTTGCTGCCTGTGCCACCACGACGCCGACACGCCAAGCGGCAACGCCGACTGCCAGCCCGCCAGCGAGCGTCATTGACACCCAAGCCGGGGCGCCGGCAATAGCAATCGATGCGCCGCCAGGGCTTGCGCCGGAGCCGCAGTCGAAGGCAGAACCGGCCAAAACGCCATTGCGCGGTCTGGATCGTCTCGCCAACAACCTGCACGATCCGGAATGCCGCGCCGGGCGTGTCGTGAACCGCTGGATCAGCCGCTACCAGGAGCGACCGCAGCGCTGGGACAGCCTTTGGCGTAACAAACTGCCGCAGCTGCACTGGGTGCAGCTGCAGGTCGCCGCAGCCGGTCTTCCGGCCGAATTCGCGCTGATCCCGATGGTCGAAAGCCACTTCCGCCCCGACGCCCGCAACGGCAGCAACGTTGGCATGTGGCAGCTCTCACGCATCACCGCCACTGAGCTGGGACTTCGCGTCGACCAGGGCCGCGACGAACGCCTGGACCCGATTCCTGCCACGGAGTCGGCTGTGGTCCTGCTTTCGCGGCTGATGGACCGCTTCGGCGACTGGCGCCTGGCCGCCATGGCCTACAACGCCGGCGAGTATCGAATCGCCCGCGCACTGAAATCGATGCCCGACGGCGCGCAACCTTCGGCGGCCGCCCACCAGCCACCGGGCCTCAGCAATACCACGTACGAATACGTGGCAAAGCTGGAAGCGATCAGCTGTCTGGTTGCCGATCCCACGCGCTGGGGCCTTGCCCTGCCAGCGGACGATGTCAACGAGCTGGTCGCCACGACGATTCCCGACGTGTTCCGGAGCCTCGGCCGACTCTCACGCATTACCGGCATCAACGAGAAAGACGCCGGCAAGCTGAACCCGGCCAGCCAACGCTACCGGATCAATGCAAGCCAGCGGATGCTGCTGCTGCCGGAGGCCGATTCGCACCGAATCCGGGCCTGGCGCGAAGGCGTTGCCAGCGGTGCTGTTGCCGCAATCAAGCCGGAAGACGCCATCACCCACGTCGTCAGCAGGGGGGAATCGCTGTGGATCATTGCCCGCCGGCACCGCCTCCGCACGCGGGATATCCAGAGCTGGAATCGCATTCCAGACGGCGCCTTACTGCATCCAGGACAGGTGCTGCGTCTGGAACCCTGACCCGACAGTCGGCAAACTAGCGCCCATTCCGAAACAGCAGACACGAAACAAGGGAGCGGACCATGGGATTCCTAGCAGGCAAGCGCGCGCTGATCACCGGCATCGCCAGCCAGCGCTCGATCGCCACCGGCATTGCCGAAGCGATGCATCGCGAAGGCGCCGAACTCGCCTTCACCTACCAGAACGACAAGCTGAAGTCGCGCGTTGAGTCGGCCGCTGCAGAAGCCGGCAGCGACATCGTGCTGCCGCTGGATGTGACTGATGACGCGCAGATCGAGGCCTGCTTCAAGGCCCTTGGTAAACGCTGGACAGACGGTTTCGACATTCTCGTCCACGCCATCGCCTTCGCCCCGCGCGAAGCCATCGCCGGGCAGTTCCTCGATGGCCTCACACGAGAGAACTTCGCCACGGCGCACGACATCTCGGCCTATTCACTGGCCGCACTGTCAAAAGCCGCCGCACCGATGATGCAGGGCCGCAGCGGCGCGATTCTGACGCTGAGCTATCTGGGTGCGGAACGCGCGCTGGCCGGCTACAACGTCATGGGTGTGGCCAAGGCGGCACTGGAATCCACCGTGCGCTACCTCAGCTACAACCTCGGCCCGCAGGGCATCCGCGTCAACGCGATTTCCGCCGGCCCGATCAAGACCCTGGCCGCCGCCGGCATCGCCGGCTTTCGCAAGATCCTGGGCCACGTCGAGGAGAACGCGCCGCTGCGCCGCACCGTGACCATCGAAGATGTCGGCAACGCCGCCGCGTTCCTTTGTTCGGACCTTGCCTCGGGGATTACCGGCGAAGTTACCTATGTGGATGCGGGATACAACATTCTGGGAATGACCGGCATCGACGTGTGACGCCAGCCCGCGCCATGTCATCAATGAAAAAGCCCGGCAACGCCGGGCTTTTCGCTGCCAGATTGTCACGAGAGCGCTGGCTTTGCCTCAGAGGCGATCCTCAGCCACCACGATTTCGGCATTGGCACGCAGAGCGTCAACATAGGCCCGCGCCTCAACACCGCCCAACGCCGTTGCCAGCTGTTTGCTGAGCGCACTACGCACGTCAGCACCAATAGTGGCCGGATCGCCATCGGTGACCGAATCCAGTTCGATCAGCGCGTAGCGACTTCCACCCAGTTCGGCCATGCCCACGTCGCGCTTTCCTTCCACCGGATGCGGCAATTCGAACACCCGGCTGATCAGCTCGCGGTCCAGGTTTACCGCGCCGCGCGTTACCGCATCCCCTTGCTGAACTTCGATCTCCCGCGACGCCGCCATCTCGGCGAGCGCCTTGCCACCTTGCGCTTCAGCCAGCGCAGCGTCCGCGGCAGTGCGCGCCTGCTCACTGACACGCTCCTCCCGAACAAGCGTCTCCACGCGATCACGGACTTCGTCCAGCGGCGTCACGGTAGCCGCCTTATGCCCATTGACGCGGACCGCCACCAGGCTACCGTCGGGCAGCGTGATCGGATCGCTGACGTTGCCCTGGGTCAGAACGCTGTCGGAGAATGCTGCATCCACAACCGCCGGGAACGCCGCGATGCCAGCGCCACCGTTCCGGTCGAAGAATGCCGTAGTCTGCACCTCGAGGCCCAGTTCGCTGGAAGCCGTGTTCAGTGTGGTTGGATCCCGGTAGATGGTGTCGACCAGCTTGCCACTTCGGTCATTGAAGACGCGTTCGCGCTCGCCATCCAGGTACTCCTTCTCCAGCTCGGCACGCACTTCCTCGAACGGTTTGGCCTTGCCCTCACGCACTTCGCGAAGCTGGATCACGTGCCAGCCATCGCTGCCTTTCACCGGGTCACTGATTTCTCCCGGCCCCATCGCGAACAGCGCAGCCTCGAACGCCGGATCGGTGATGCCCTTCTCGATCCAGCCGAGATCGCCGCCGGTAGCCTTGGAACCAAAGTCGTCAGAGTTCTGCTCGGCAAGCGCGGCAAAGTCGGCACCATCCTGGCGTGCGGCTTCAGCGATCCCTTTGGCTTTTTCCTGCGCGGCACGCACCGCATCGGCGTCCGCGTCCGGATCAACAGCGATCAGGATGTGCGATGTCAGGCGCGCTTCGGGATCAACAAACCGGGCGCTCTGCTCGGCATACCGTTCGCGCAGCGTTTCCTCCGAGACCACCGTCGGCACCTCCACGTCCGCCGGACTCATCTGCAGGTATTCCAGCGATACGCTTTCTTCACGGGTAAACGCATCCGGATGCGCATCGTAGTACGTCTGAATATCGTCGGCAGACACCTCACCCACCGACGCCAAAGCCGGTGGCTCCAGCGTCAGGTAGTGGAAACTGCGCTTCTGGTCTCGCAGCGCAAGATAGCGATCTAGGTAGTTGCCCGTGGCAATCCCGCTCTTCTGGATTTCGCCAGTGACAGCCTGCACCGCCATTTCCTTGCCAAGCCGCGCCTCGAACGAGGCCGGCGTCATCGACTGGTTGCGCAAAAGGGCAACGTAGCGCTCCTGATCGAACTGACCGGCGACCTGGAAGGCTTCCATGGCCAAGATGTCCTTCTGCAGCTGCGTCGGCGTCACCACGATCCCCGTCCTCGCCGCCTGCTGGACAAGCAGCTTCTCCTCGATCAGGCGATCCAGGAACTGACGCTTGATCGTCGGCTGGTCGAACTGGCGCGAGTCGAACCTCTCGCCAAGCATTCGCCGCATCTGCATGCGGTATTCCTGGAAGCGCTGCTGGAACTCGTCCTTCGAAATTTCCTCGTCGCCGACCTTTGCAACGAAGGTAGCAGTGCGTGCGTTGAAATAATTCTCGACGCCAAAAAAGGCGAACGGAATCATCAGCAGGCCAAGAATCAGCACGGCAATCCAGCCGGAGGTCTTTTCGCGAAGTGATTGCAACATGGTGAGAACTCTGTATTTGCGGAACAAGTAACGGATCGCCGTAGCAGACGTCAGCCAGCAGCGAACGGAATAGCACGCACGCCGCGCGACCCTGCAAGCCGCGGAAGGATGCCCGGACTCGCGGCCAAAAAAAAGGGCGCCCTGTTCAGGC
>JAGRJX010000308.1 GCA_020442545.1 Lysobacterales bacterium | reverse complement strand
GGTAGCGGTGCATGTGGTCGAAGTACGGCAGGTCGAGGAAGGCTGCGCGTTCGAACAGCTTGATGCCGCAGCCGGTGTCCGGGGTGTCGTCACGCAGAAGTCGTGAACGGATGCGGTTGGCCCAGCGCGAGGCCCAGCGCTTGCTGCCGGAATCCCGGCGCTCCACGCGCCAGCCGGCGAACAGCTTGTGCTGTCCGTCAACTTCGTCGCGGGCCGCGAGCAGTTTGGGAATGTCGGCGGGATCGTTCTGGCCGTCGCCGTCCAGCGTGGCGATCCATTCGCCGCGTGCCGCGCGCACCCCATTGCGCACCGCCGTGCTCTGCCCGCTCTGTTTGCGATGACGCAGCACGCGCAGCTCGGGATAGAACTGCAGCGACTCGCGCAGCACGTCGGGCGTGTTGTCCTGACTGGCATCGTCGACGTAGACGATCTCGAAATCGCAGACGCCGCGCAGTGCGGCGACGATCTCCTCGATCAGCGGCCGCACGTTGTCGGTTTCGTTGAAGACGGGAACGACCACGCTGAGCGCGATCGATCCGCTGGTTGCTGCGGTCACGCCGGACTCCCCTGCATTGCGGTTGGCGGGTCTTCGCCGAAGTAGTCGCGGCACCAGTCGACCACCGGCGGCAGGCCATCTTCCAGTCGCGTTGCCGGCGCGAAGTCGAGAGCATCGCGCGCGGCGTGGGTGCTGGCCATGGTTTCGACCATGTCGCCGGGCTGCATGGCTTCATAAAGCCGCTGCACGGGTCGGCCCGCCGCCCGCTCGATGATGCCGATGAAATGCTCCAGGTCCACGGGCGCGTAGTTGCCGAGGTTGAAGACCCGGTGCGGCAGCGCCGGTGATGTGCTGTCGTCAACGGTCGGCGGATGGTCCAGCGCGCCCAGCACGCCGTCGACGATATCGCTGATGTGGGTGAAGTCGCGGCGCATCCTGCCGTGGTTGAACACGCGGATCGGCTCGCCCTTGAGCGCGGCACGGCTGAACAGCAGCGGCGCCATGTCCGGACGCCCCCACGGCCCGTACACCGTGAAGAAGCGCAGGCCGGTCATCGGCAACCGGTACAGGTGCGCGTAGCTGTGCGCCAGCAGCTCGTTCGACGCCTTGGTCGCCGCATAGATCGACAGCGGCTGGTCCACGCGCTGCGACTCGCTGAATGGCGGCTCGGCGTTGCCGCCATAAACCGACGACGATGAGGCGTAGACCAGGTGCTCGACGCCACCGTGGCGGCAGCACTCCAGCAGGTTGACGAAACCGACCAGGTTGGACTGCACGTAGGCGTGCGGATTCTCCAGCGAGTAGCGCACGCCGGCCTGTGCGGCCAGGTTGATCACCCGGCTTGGCTGGTGCCGGCTGAAGAAGTTTTCAAGTTCGGTGCGATCAGCCAGGTCGATGGTTTCGATGGCGACATCCGGGCACAGCGCCGCGACGCGATCCCTCTTCAGCTGTGGGTTGTAGTAGTCGTTGTAGTTGTCCAGCCCGATCAGGGCATCGCCGCGTTCCTTCAGCGCGCGACAGACGTAGGCGCCGATGAAACCGGCAGCACCGGTGACGAGAACCGTTGAATTCAACGAAGCATTTCCGTGGAAAACCGCCATTCTAAGTCGGTTCGACGGATCGGTGGCGAATGCGCATCAGTTCTGGCCGGAAGCCTGCCCGGGTTCGAAGTTTGCCGCGAGGCATTGCGGCAGGCAGCGCTTGTTTGGCACGACCGCGAAGATCGCCCGGTTGCGATAGGGTTCGCCCAGCAGAACAGCATGCTGTCCGTTGGCTTGAATGACTTCGTTCAGTCCCGCGAACTGCTCGACCTTCGTAACAAAGACGATGCCGGGTTCGTCTTCGGAAAGCTCGAGCCTGAAGCCATGGTCAGCCTCGCGGTCCAGAGCGTTGCTCTCCGGATCCGCCAAGGACAGCTTCTCCACCTCGGCACCAAGGTGCAGATGCAGGCCGTAGCGCGCCATGTCATCGACAAAAACGACTTCCCGGACTCGCCCGGGCGCGCGCTCACGGATCGCGTCGGCCCATTGCTCGGCGTTCTTGTGCGTGGGCCACCAGGCCACCGCCAGGCGCAGGCCCAGCAGGCACAGCACCCAGATCATCAGGCCATATCCCAATCGTGGCGCTGCGCCGGATGCCTGCGCCAGCAGCAGCGCCAGCGGCACGAACAGCGGCAGCACATAGAGCGGCAGTCGCGACTGGGCGACACAGAGTACTGCCAGCGGCAAGGCCAGCCAAAGCAGCGTCAGCACCCGTGCTTCGCTGGTGGCATCTGCGTCGTACCGGTTCGACCACCAGCCGCGTAAGAGCGATGGCGCGCCTGACAGCGATCGCAGCACACGCAGCGTCCACGGCAGGCTGCCGATAAGCAGCGTCGGCGCATAAACCAGCAACCAGCCGTACCATTGGGCATTGCGGTCAAAACCATCGCCGACAATGCGACGCACCACTTCGTCGCCAAGGAAATAGCTGATCAATGCGGGCTGCTCCGCCGTCACCCAGGCAAACCAGCCGAAGGACAGCAGCAGGAACAGGCCGATTGCCTCGGGCCGGAACAGGCGCACCCGGCGAAGCGGCGAGCCGAGCAGCTCCATGGCGACAATCGGCAGCCAGGGCAGCAGCGCCGGTGGCCCCTTGGTCAGGAAGGCGAGACCGAAGCCCAGCCACATCAGCAGCACCCAGCGCCGCGATCTTTCCCGATCACCGAAACGCGCCTCGACATAGCCCCACATCGCCAGCGCCAGGGTCGCGGCGAGCAGAAAGTCGGTGGTGATCAGCGTGGCAGCAGCAAGTGGCAGCGCCATGGTGGCGAATACCAGCCTTGCGACAGGTTCCCGCTCGGGTGCCAGTCGCCGGGCCAGGCGGCCTGCGAGGAAGATGCAGGCGAGAAAGGACAGTGCTGCCGGCAATCGCGCCGCGCGCGGCGAATAGCCGAACGCACCGACGCTGGCAGCGATGGCCCAGTAGGTCAACGGCGGTTTGGTCCAGTGTCCCGCCTCCTCACTTCGCATCGGGTGCACCCAGTCGCCTCTCTCCAGCATGTTGAGCGCGACGTTGGTGTAGCGGCCTTCGTCCGGGTCCCAGATCGGGCGCGCGCCGAGGAAGCAGAACGCCAGCAGCAGGTAGAAGCCCAGACGCAGCAGCGATTCGGTGGAAGGGCGGATTCGAGTAACGGCGACCATGGGAAAGCTGTCTGTGAAAGGGGCAGCAGCCTAGTGCGCAGCGGGGAAATAAGGCGTTAAATCGCCGCTAGGAAACCGGAAACACGGCTCCGCTTGAAGTGACCACCGATCAACGACGCAGACGTTCGAGGATGCCGTCGAGTTCGTCCAGGCTGTGGTAGCTCAGCACCAGCTTGCCGCGACCGCCGCGGCCGTGCTGCACGCTGACCGGCGTGTTCAGCAGTTCGGCCAGTTCGCGTTCCAGTGCGTCGATGTTCGGATCGCGGGTGGCCGGCGTGGCCTTCGTGGCTGAACCGGCTGGCTCCTTGAGCAGCGCGGCGGCACGGCGCTCGACTTCGCGCACCGACCAGCCACCGGCAGCCGCCTCGCGCGCCAGCGCCTCGGCCTGCGCCTGTGGGAGCGTCAGCAGCGCACGGGCATGGCCCATTTCCAGCTGGCGCTGATCGACCAGCTTTCGGATCACTTCCGGCAGCTCCAACAGACGCAGCAGGTTGCTGACCGCCGCACGCGAACGGCCGACGGCATCGGCCGCCTGCT
>JAGRJX010000049.1 GCA_020442545.1 Lysobacterales bacterium | reverse complement strand
CGCCATCGACCAGCACTTCGCCGCCGCTGAGCACCGGCGGCAGCACGCCGGGAATGGCGCTGGCCGCACGCAGCCATTGCCACAGTCGGCCACGTTCGTGCACCACCAGGCGGCCGCTGGTGAGGCTGCTGGAGCAGCAGAAGAACGGGATCGGCAGGTCTTCGATGTCGCGCTCGCCGAAGGCTTCGCGCAGCAGCTTGACCACGCGCCGACCGCCGTAGAGCGACACCAGCGGCAGGGTCCAGTCGCTGACCGGCTTTCCCGCCACGAAGCTGCGGTGGTTGACCTCGCGAAGCCAGTCGTCATCCCAGCCGCAGGCGATGCCGGCGCCCATGATCGCGCCGATGCTGCTGCCGCCGACGTAGTCGATCTGGTGTCCGGCCTCGCGCAGTGCGCGCAGCGCGCCAAGGTGCGCGAAGCCGCGCGCGCCACCGCCGGACAGCACCAGGCCGGTGGCGCGCCCGGAAAGTCGACGGCCAAGTCGAGCAAGGTCTTCCGCATGGCGCAGGTGCACCGCCTGCGATGCGGCAGGGAAGGCGTCCAGCCACTGCCGCGTGCTGCCGTGGCGGATGGCATCCGCACCTTTCAGCAGCAACAGTCGCGGGATCTGCGAATGACCTTGCGGCAGCGGCAGGCGCGGGCTGTCCTCCACATCCTGCGTGGCGTCGGCGAGGTACAGCACCACGTCGCTCTGACGCGCGCAGTATTCGTTCCAGGCGGGGTCATGCTGGCTGCCAAGGTAGATCAGTCGCGCACTCTGCTCCTCTCGGCTGCCGGGGTGGGCGTCGGTATCCAGCGGAGCCGGTTCGACCAGCTCCGGACTCTCGTGATCGCCCAGTGCGGTCGAAAATGCGCCGGCGAAGCCGCGCACGTCGACCCCGGGCGTGGCCGGCAGAATGGCGAAGCAGCGCGGCAGCGGCGGTTGTTGCTGATCTTCGGCGTAGCGGCGCAAGGCCGCCCGGGCCAGTCGCAGCATGGGCTGCGGATGCTCGGCCAGCAGCGCCTCGAAGTTGGCGCGATCCAGCCGCAGCAGCTCGCTGTCGCGCAAGGCCATCACCCGGGCGTTGCGCGGCCGGTCGACCAGCAGGCCGGTTTCACCCACTGCATGACCGCTGACCACGCTGCCAACATGGCGCCAGTCGCCGCCCGATGCCTGGCGGAGTGCAGCCAGGCGTCCGTAGATCAGCAGATACAGCGCGCTGGCATCGTCGCCCTGTTCAAACAGCACTGCTCCGGCGGGAAGCTGCTGCCAGCTGAGGCGCGCTGCCAGCGCGCGCAGCGCACCTGTGTCGATGCCGGCAAACAGCGGCAGCGTGGCCAGGCGTTCGGCCAGCCGCCGGTGTTCAGGGTCTTCGCGCTTGCGCCAGAACGGAGCCATGCGGCCATTATCGCGGTCGGCGACGATCTTTGCCGAGGTAGGCGTTGCATGCCATCGGAGCTTGCAATGCGAGCGCGCTGCCATCACCTTGCCGGGATGAGCACCGACAACCCGCTACTCGACACTGACTCCCTGCCCGACTTCGCGATCATCCGCCCGGCGCAGATCAATCCTGCCATCGACGACATTCTGACCGGCTATCGCGAAGCCGTCGCAAACGTCTGCGCTCCGGCAACGCCGCGCGACTTCGCCCACGTGATCGCGCCGCTGGAGGACTGGTCGGATCGCCTGTCCGGCACCTTCTCGCCGGCATCGCATCTGCACGGAGTGGCCGATTCGCCGGCGCTGCGCGAGGCCTACAACGCGGCCATCGAGAAGCTGACCGGGCACGCCACCGAACTGGGCCAGAACCGCGAGCTGTATGCGGCGGTGAGGGCGGTGGCCGAGTCGGATGAATTCACGGCATTGGACGCGGCCCAGCGCACGCTGATCGAGGATCGGCTGCGCGACTTCAGGCTGTCCGGCGTGGCGCTGGAAGAGCCGGCACGCTCGCGCTTCCGTGCGATCCAGACCGAGCTGTCAAAGCTGGAGACCGGCTTCGAGGAGGCGGTGCTTGACGCCACCGAAGCCTGGACGCGCCCGGTCAGCGAATCGGAGCTGGTCGGCCTGCCCGAACAGGCACGGCGCATGCTGCGGCAGTCGGCCAAGGCCGCCGACAAGGACGGTTGGCTGGCCAGCCTGAAGCCGCCGGTGGTGCAGGCAATCCTGACCTACGCGGATGATCGCGAGCTGCGTGCCGATGTCTACCGCGCCTACAACACGCGCGCTTCGGATCAGGGGCCAAACGGCGGGCAGTTCGACAACGGTCCGCGCATCGAGCAGATCATGGCGCTGCGCCACGAGTCCGCCACGCTGCTGGGCTTCGCCAACGCTGCCGAGCTGTCGCTGGCCGACAAGATGGCGGGCACGCCGGAACGCGTGATTGGCTTTCTCGAAGATCTCGCCGCCAAGGCCAAGCCCGTCGCCGAGCGTGAGTTGGGCGAGCTGCGCGCTTTCGCCCAAAACGAGCTCGGTCTCGACAACCTGCAGCCCTGGGACGTGCCCTGGGCATCGGAGAAGCGTCGGCAGAAGCTGTTCGACTTCAGCGAGGAGGACGTCAAACCCTACTTCCCGCTGCAGGCCGCGCTGGATGGCCTGTTCGCCGTCGCCGAGCGCATCTTCGGCGTGACGCTGCAGCAGCGCGATGGCGTGTCGGTCTGGCATGACGACGTGCGCTATTTCGACGTGATCGACGCGGACGGCAGCGTGCGTGCCGGCGTCTACATCGACCTGTACGCGCGCAGCGGCAAGCGCGGCGGCGCCTGGATGGACGTCTGCCGCAACCGCCGTGACGCCGAAGGCCGGCTGCCGGTGGCCTATGTCACCTGCAATTTTCCGCCGCCGGGTGACGATGCGCCGTCACTGCTCAGCCACGACGAAGTGCTGACGCTGTTCCACGAGTTCGGCCACGGCCTGCACCACATGCTGACCGAAGTGACCTGGCCGTCGGTCTGCGGCATTGCCGGTGTGGAGTGGGATGCTGTGGAGCTGCCCAGCCAGTTCATGGAGAACTTCGGCTGGGAACGCGCCGCGCTCGATCTGTTCGCCAAACACTGGCAGAACGGCGAGCTGCTGCCGCAGGCACTGTTCGACAAGATGCAGGCGGCGCGGCATTTCCACGTCGGCCTGTTCCTGGTGCGACAACTGGAGTTCGCCCTGTTCGACTTCCGCCTGCATCGCGACTACGACCCGGATCGCGGGGCACGCACACTGGAGACGCTCGATGACGTGCGCGAGCAGGTCGCGGTGATCCGCCCGCCGGACTGGCATCGCTTTCCGCAGGCCTTCACCCACATCTTCGCCGGCGGCTATGCGGCGGGCTATTTCAGCTACCTGTGGGCCGAGGTGCTGAGCGCCGATGCCTTCGCCGCCTTCGAGGAAGCCGGCATTTTCGATATCAACACCGGCCGTCGTTTTCGCGAGCAGATTCTCGCGGTTGGCGGCTCGCGCCCCGCCCTGGAGAGCTTTGTCGCGTTCCGTGGTCGCGAACCGGAGCCCGATGCCCTGTTGCGCAGCTACGGACTGGCTGCCTGATGTCGCAGTCCGATTGGTGATGATCGACGGCAGGTAACGACAGACCAAAAGGAACGGCCGCCCGAGGGCGGCCGTTCTGCGCACGACTTGCATCACTTTGGGGGTTCAGAAGTCGTATTGCACCGAGAAGCGGACCGCGCGCGGCAGCTGCCAGCCGTTGGCCTGCTTGTAGAAGTACGTCTGACCGTCGCTGCCGTCCTGCAGCGCGCCGCCGGCATCCTCGCCAAACTCGTTGACGGTCACTGCCGCATCCGCGTTGAAGAGGTTGAAAATGTCGACCTTGAACGCCAGATTCCCGTCGGCAAATGCCGGGGCATAGCGCAGGTTCATGTTCAGCGACTTGGTCCACGGCGTACGACCCGCCGTACCGCGCGGCACCAGCTGGCCACCACAATAGAAATAGCTGTTGCCGTAGTTCGGCGAGATCGGGTGATAGCCGAAGCAGTTGATCGGCCGCCCGGACTGCACCAGCAGATTGCCGCCGATCGACCACTCGTCGTTGATCGAGTAGTTGCCGAACAGCTTCAGCGTGTGGCGACGGTCGTTCGGCAGGTAGCCGTAGGAACCTTCCGCCAGCTCCGGGTAGTCGAAGTCCTGGGTGACGTTGGTATCGGCCTGGCCGATGTCCGACTTCACGCCGCCTTCGGTGTTGCCCTTGCTCTGCGCCCAGGTGTAGGAACCCTGCAGGAAGAGCTTGTCCCAGCTGCCTTCGAAGAATACTTCGACCGCCTGGTAGGTACGCTTGGCGACCGGGCCCAGGTCCTCGCCGTTGATCTCGACGGTTTCCAGCGTGCCGTCGCCGTTGATGTCCATGCGGAAGATCGCGTCGCTGCCCGGGTTGTACAGGTGGCAGAACGCGAAGCCCGGGTTGTAGGCGGCAATGTCGCTGTCCTGGGTGCGGTCTTCCGGCTCGATGAACACGCCACCGTCGCCGGTGAAGCCATTGTCGTAGGCCCACTGGAGGATCGGGCGATAGTCGCAGGTATCGTCGATGGCACGCTTCAGGTCGCGGTAGATGCCGCGGACGCCCACCGAGAAGTTGTCGGTCAGCTGCTTCTGCGCGCCCAGGATGTACTCGTCCTGGTACATCGGCTCCAGATTCTGCGAGGCGATGGTTTCCGGATTCTTGCCGACGCCGAACTCGTTGTTCAGGTAGCGGTTCGGCCGACCGTTGGCCGGGTTGTTGATCTGGGTCAGGCCGGTCGGCGCGCCGGTGACCGGGTCGATGCCGGTGAACTCGTAGTACTGCTCGACAAACAGCGAGCGGCTTGCGCCGCGCACGGCAACAGTCGCCGTCAGCGGCAGCGCGTAGCGACCGGCGTTGCCGAATACCTTCAGCGTGGAATCACCGTGCACGTCCCAGGAGAAGCCCAGACGTGGCGCGAACTGGTTCTTGATCTTGACGTAGGTTTCGCCGTCACCATTCTTGTTGTCGAAGGTGTCCCAGCGCAGTCCGGCGTACAGCATGAAGCTGTCGGTGACGCTCCAGCTGTCTTCAAGATAGTAGGCGGTCTGGTCGACGCCAACGGTGGCGCCGGACTGGAACACGCGCAGACGGGCAACATCCGTGCGCTGCACGCCACCGATCGTGTAGCGACCGTAGCGCCAGAACTGGCCGCCGGAGTAGGACTGACCGGCCACCGACTCGAAGTTGTCGATATCCACGCCGCCACGGATCAGGTGATCACCCAGCACCCACTCGGCGTCCAGACGGAACTGGTCACGGGTGTCCTTGGCGTCCGGCCGCCCGAGGAAATTGGCCAGGCTGCAGCCGGTCACCGCGTTGACTGTACCGGCAAAACCCGGACGCGCGTCGGCGATGATCGGACAGCCGTTGGCACCCATGCCGACCTCACCGTTGTACTCGTTGAGAATGCCTGACGCGGTGACGCTGTAGTTGTTTCGCTCGGACTTGCTGGTGCCGGCCAGGGCCGATAGCGTGAAGTTGTCGGTCAGGTAGCCGGTGTACTTCAGGATGTAGCTCTCGCCACCAAGGCGGTTGTAGCCCGTGCCCGCATAGGTGGTTCGTGTGGGGTACAGATCGGAGGTATCGAAAGACGTCTCGTAGAAGTCAGTCTCGTTCTTGCGCGTGTCGCCGATACCGGTGAACTCAAGCAGGTTGTTCTCGTTGATATTCCAGTCCAGCTTCAGAAGCCACTTCGGCTGCTCGGATGACACTTCGGTGTTCTGTCCCGAAGCACCGGGATACGCGTTGGCCTGTGTCTCCGTCCAGGACAGCAGGCCGTAGGCAAACAAGGTGTCCTCGATCAGTGCCCCGCCAGCCCATCCGTTGACGGTATAGTTCCAGCCGTTGTCCTTGGCGTTGTTGGCGAGCAGCGTACCGAATCCGTCGTACTGGTTCGGATTGGTTTCGCTCAATGCTTCCGGCGTCCAGTAGAAGCTGCCGCCGGCGTGGAAGTCGTTGGTACCACGGCGGGAGATCTGGTTGATCACGCCGCCGGTGGACCGACCGAACTCGGCACCGTAGCCGCCGGTCTTTACCTGTTGCTCGGCAACGGCCTCGAACGGCACCTGCACGAAATTGAGGTTCTGGAAACTGTTGGTGATGTTGAAGCCGTTGAAGAAGTACTGATTCTCGGCAACGGACGAGCCACCAAAGGAAGCCAGGTTGCCAAAGGCCGCGTCACCGCGGACCGTACCGGGGGCCAGCAACGCCACGGACGTGGTATCCCGCGCGACCGGAATCTTCTCAATGCGCTCGGCGGTGAGGACCGTGGTGGACTCCACCGAGGACACGTCGATCGGGTTGATGGCGTTGCTCGACACCTGAATGGTGCCGAGCGTGGCATCTGCGCCGCCCCCCGCAAAGTTCACCGGCGTACCGGTACCGACCGACACCCGGACGTTCTCGCGCACGGATTCGGTGCCATCGGACCGCTTCATCACCACGCGATAGCTTCCGATGGGTAGCTGCGATGCGCGATAGGTGCCGTCGGCCTGCACTGAGATTTCGCGACGAACGCCGGTGCTCGGGTCTTCGACGACGACCGTCGAACCCGCGTCTGCGCGACCGAACAACGAACCATTGGCATTGGATTGCGCCATCGCGCCGCCAGCCAGGCACAGACCGAGCGCGGCGCTCAGCGCGGTGCGCTGCAGGTGACGCTTGAGTTTTATTGAAGACATGTGAAACCCCCAAATCGATTTCTTGTAGTCGGGACAAAGTCTGTCTGCGCCTTGTGGCCAGACGCACCCGACTATAGGCGCGCCACCGCGTGATCGATCGCCGGTGCGGGGAAACGCGCAGGATGTGTATTCATGCCTTTCTTGCGCGCTCAGGTGAAAGGTGCCCACGGGCGGCAGCGCGACGAACGAACGGGTGCCGGACGGGCAGCCCGCGACCATGACCTTTGCCATGGTGCGGCTGAACGGGTAGGGTTCGGATTCGGCTCCGCAAACTTCGCGTTGGCAGATCCGACATCGGGCAGCTTGCCCCCGATCATGCCGCCTGCGGGGAGCAACGGCGGCTGTGTCCTGAACTTCCGGGAGGAGAACCAACAATGAACAAACCGAGCATGCTGAAACCTGCCCTGCTGGGCGCTGCCCTGGTCACGCTGGTGGGCTGCAGCAACTATGTGAAGCGCGTCGACTTTGATGCCGCCATGGCCGAACTGCAATCGCGCGACAGCGCCATCGAGGCCAAGGCTGATGCCAATGCCGCAGCGATCGCTGGCCTGAAGCAGGAGCTGGCCGAGAAGTTTGCCCGATACGACAAGGCCATTGCCGAGATGAGCGGCAAGGTTCGCGTCAACGCCATGGCGCACTTCGACTTTGATTCGTCCGACCTGCGCGACGCCGACAAGGCCGCGCTGGACGAGCTGGCCAACGTGGTCAGCAACAGCCATCCCGGCAGCCTGCTGACCGTCGAGGGCTTCACCGATGCCGCCGGTGGCAGCGGCTACAACAAGCGCCTGGGCCAGGCCCGCGCCGATGCCGTCCGCGACTACCTGGTCAGCGCCGGCCTGCCAGCCGACAGCGTGCGTGCCGTGAGCTACGGCGAGTCCAGCGACCGTCAGGTCAATGCCGGCGCAATCAAGGACGACGGCATGGCCAACCGGCGAGCCGCCGTGATCTTCGACCGCATCGGCAGCTGATCCGACGGTCCGCCATCTGGCGGAACCAGCTCGAAACGCCGCGACTTCGGGTCGCGGCGTTTTTCGTTGGGGGATGTCCGATTCCGCCGTTCCAGGCCGCAGCATGCCCGCCGCGCAGCAGACTGCGCCGGTACTGCCGCGGTTCCGCTGCTGTCAGGACAGACCGACCACCGGAATGACCGCGCCATGGATCGCACTGGCATCGCCGGAGGCCAGGAAGCCGATCACCGCACTGAGCTGCTCGGTTGATACCCATTTGGCGGGATCGGCATCCGGCATGGCGTTGCGGTTGGCCGGGGTGTCGAGGATGCTGGGGGCGACCGCATTCACGTTGATGCCATGCTCGCGCAGCTCCAGCGCCATGGATTCGGTGAGACGGGCGACGGCATCCTTTGACGCGCAGTAGGCGCCCATCATCGCCTTGCCGCTGCTGGCGGAAGCCGCCGCGATGTTGATCACCTTGCCGGTGCCGGCCTCGCGCATGCCGGGCACCACGGCACGACAGGCGTTGAGCAGCGTGTTGACGTTCATGTCGAGCATGCGCTGCCAGTCGGACGGGTCGGCGTCGTCCACCGGCTTGCCCATGCTGAAGCCGCCGGCGATGTTGCAGAGCACGTCGGCCGCGCCCTTGTCGGCGAACACGGCGGACAGCGCATCGCGCGTCGCGACGGTATCGGTGAGGTCGGTGGCGACAAAAGTCCTGTCCCCGTCGACGTTGGCGTAGGCCGTCTTCAGCGCGGTGTCGTCGCGATCAACCAGCACCACGCTGCAGCCCCGCGACAGAAAGTGCGAGGCGACCGCACGGCCCAGCGCGCCAGCCGCGCCGGTTATCACCACCAGAGACCTGTCCATCACGAACTCCTTGCCATGCATTGGGATTGACTTGCAGGGTACAACGGTTGACAGGGCAGTTCGTCTGGCAGGGACCGCCGGTACAGCAATCGACGCCGAGGCGTCCCGCAATGCCGCCTTCATGACCGCATTTGCGCCACCAGGACGCGCAAAAATCCCCCTATAGGGACATTCGTGGCGCAATCACCCATCATCCGGGGCTTTCAACACCTGGCACGACACTTGCTCTGACCGGGTTGTCCACGAATCCGCCGGCCGGTGGATTCCAGGGCAGCTCACCCAACGAAAAGGAGTTCCAGCATGTCCATTCATCGCATCGCCCAGCGCGGACTGACCGCCCTCGCCCTGGCCATTGGCTGCGCCAGCGTCGCTTTCGCCAGTGCCGCCGGCAACGAAAAGACCACCATCAAGCTGGTCAACGGTGACCAGGTGTCCACCTTCAATGCCGACGATCTGTCCGTGGGCGAAACCCGCCAGCTGATCGCCGACGATGGTCGCAATATCATCGTCAGCCGCACCGAGAGCGGCCTCGACATCGACGACGGCACCGACCTCACCCGGGTCAAGCTGCTGCCGCCGGGCGAAGGCCTGCGCTGGGTTTCCGACGACAGCGGCGCCGAGGCCGACGGCAAGCACCGCATCGAGATCCGCAAGGTGATCACTGCCGCTGATGCCGAAGCCGGTGACCTCAGCGGCACGCGCGCCATGGTGTTTGTCAGCGACGACGGCAAGGTTACCCAGCTCGACATGGACGGCGGCGGCGACGCCGAAGCCGACACGGTTGTTGTTCTCGGCGACCAGGAGATCGTCGAGCTTGATGACGACGCGATGATCGAGCCGGACGGCAGCTCGCGCCTGATCGTGATCGATCGCAGCGACGCCGAGCACAAGAAGGTGATGGTCGAGGTCAACCGCAGCGAAACCGTGCGCGAGGAAAAGTGAGCGCTGATTCGCGCATTGCCTGAATCACCGACATCGCCGGCCTCGTGCCGGCGATGTTGTTTGCGGCGCCGCTGCCGGGTGTTGGGCGACGGCATAATGCGTGCATGCTGATCGACGTCATCCTCTACCAGCCGGAAATCCCGCCCAA
>JAGRJX010000307.1:10690-12052 GCA_020442545.1 Lysobacterales bacterium | reverse complement strand
GCGACCGGTGCGCGCCTGCTGCGCAACTTCATCGTTGATGGCCTTGCCAGCGAGGTTTCCCGATGCGCGGCCTGAATCCGGAATCCATTCTCCCCGCCATCGACGTCCGGAGTGGTCGTGTGGTCCGCCTGCGGCAGGGCGACTACGCCCGGGAAACGGTTTACGCCGATGATCCGCTTGCGGTGGCCCAGGGCTTTCGCGATGCCGGTGCCGGTCGGTTGCACCTGGTCGATCTCGATGCAGCGCGCAAAGGCGGCTACAGCTTGCGGCCGTTGCTGCGGCGGATCAGCGAACAGACGGGCCTGTCGGTGCAGACCGGTGGCGGCATTCGAGGCCGTGACGACATCGCAAAGCTGCTGGATGCCGGTGCGTCGCAGGTGGTAGTGGGTTCGCTGGCAGTGCAGGAGCCAGGCAAGGTCAGCGACTGGCTGGATCAATTCGGCGGTGATGCGATCACGCTCGCGCTTGATACACGGCCGGACGACGAAGGGCGCTGGATGCTTCCGGTACGTGGCTGGACCGCCGATGCCGGCGTCGAGCTGTTCGACCTCGCGGCGCGCTATGCGGATGCCGGCCTGCGTCACCTGCTGTGTACCGATATCCGCCGCGACGGCATGCTCAGCGGGCCGAATCTTGATCTCTACCGTGCGCTGTCGCTGCGCGTTCCGGCGCTGTCGATCCAGGCTTCCGGCGGTTTGCGCGATGCTGGCGATGTCTCGGCAGCGCTGGATGCCGGCTGCGCAGCCGCCGTGCTCGGTCGCGCCTTGCTGGAAGGCCATATCGACCTGGCATCACTGCTGGCATCAAGCGCCGATGCGGAGCCAACGCCATGCTGAGCCGACGCATCATTCCCTGTCTGGACGTGCGCGACGGTCGCGTGGTGAAGGGCGTTCGTTTTCGCGACCACATCGACTGCGGTGACATCGTCGAACTGGCGCGTCGTTACCGCGATGAAGGCGCCGACGAACTGGTGTTCTACGACATCACCGCCAGTCCGGAAGGGCGCAACGTGGACATTGACTGGGTCGAACGCGTGGCGCGTGAGCTGGACATTCCATTCTGCGTCGCCGGCGGCATCCGCAGCGTCGAGCAGGCACGTCGCGTGCTGCACGCCGGTGCCGACAAGGTGTCGATCAACAGCCCGGCACTGCAGCGACCGTCGCTGATCACCGAGCTGGCCGATGCCTTTGGCGTGCAGTGCGTGGTGCTGGGCGTGGACAGCCTGCGTGATGATGGCGGCGACTGGCGCGTGCGCAGCCTCAGTGGCGATCCGACGCGGATGAAATCGCATGCCACGCCAACGCTGGAATGGATTGCCGAAGGCGTCGAGCTGGGTGCGGGCGAGGTCGTGCTGAACTGCAT
>JAGRJX010000307.1:0-10597 GCA_020442545.1 Lysobacterales bacterium | reverse complement strand
GGCGCGATTCCGCACTTCGTCGACGTGTTCCATGAGGCCGACGTTGATGCTGCGCTGGCGGCCAGCGTGTTCCACGACGGCAGCATTGCCATCGGCCGCCTGAAGGAATCGCTGTTGAACGCGGGTGTACCTGTTCGACTGTTGGGCACCGCGAAGTCCGAAGAGGCAGTGACGGCATGACGACGAATACCGATTTTGACCCCGTATCGCTCGACTGGAACAAGCAGGGTGGATTTTTGCCTGCCATTGTCCAGGATGTCGCGACTCGTCAGGTTCTGATGCTCGGCTACATGAATCGCGAGGCGCTGGATGCCACGCTGGCCGGTGGCGACGTCGTGTTCTTCAGTCGCAGTCGCCAGGCGCTGTGGCGTAAGGGCGAAACCAGCGGCAATGTGCTGCGGCTGTGCTCGATCAGTGTGGATTGTGATCGCGACACGCTGTTGATCCAGGCTGAACCGGCAGGGCCAACCTGTCATCTTGAACGTGAAAGCTGCTTTCCTGCCGCGCCTGCCGATTTCCTGGGCCGCCTGGATGGACTGGTCGCAGCACGGGAACGTGAGCGGCCCGAAGGCAGTTACACGACGTGCCTGTTTGAGGACGGCGTCCGGCGCATCGCGCAGAAGGTCGGCGAGGAGGGCGTTGAAACCGCATTGGCGGCAGTGAGTCAGGACGACGACGCGCTGCTGGGCGAGGCGGCGGATCTCGCCTATCACCTGCTGGTGCTGTTGCGGGCACGCGACCGGGGAATGGCCGACCTCGTCCGCGTGCTGGCGGCGCGACACTCGCCCCCGTATTGAGGCATCGCGGCAGGGGACGCGCCAGGTTCAGCCGCTGCAGCCACCGCAGCAGATCGAGGGCAGCTGTCGAATGTCGGCGCGGCTAACCGTCAGTCCGGCATCGCAGAGCAGCGCATGCAGCGCTGGCGACTCGAGCAGGGTGGCGATGCGCAGAATCGGATTCAGTGGGTCCATGTCCAGCAGGGCAGCCGGATCCTGCGCCAGCAGGCGCTCTTCGATGGCCTCGAGCGGTACGGTTCGTGGTGACAGCTGGACGTGAAACTCCATGGCAGGGTCCGGACATTGTCAGGACATCCAGTTTGACCACTGACCGTGCGCTTGTTGTTGATCCAGGTCAGGAATTTCTCGCCCGGCGCGGGTGATGGTGCACCTCGCGCCGCGTTTGATGATCAGCGCCGAGCCCCTGGGTCGATAGCCGAAAACGATACGACCCGGGGATGGTCATGGCATTCCTGCTCGTGCCGGGGGATCGGATAGTCTTCGCGGCGATCCAGCAGAACGGTCCGCAGGTCGGCGTCGCGGGCGGCGTCGAGCTCTTCGACCACGTCCGAGAGAAACAGAATGTCGTTGGGTTTGCGTCCAATCGCCTCGGTAATGGCGCGGTAGGAGTCCGCATCGCGCTTGTGGCCGACTTCGGTGTCGAACCAGCCGGAAACCAGCGGCGTCAGGTCGCCGCATTCGCTATAGCCGAAGAACAGCTTCTGCGCTGCCACCGAGCCGGAGGAATAGACGTAGAGCGGATGGCCGTCGGTATGCCAGCGGCGCAGCGATTCGGCCGCATCGGCGTAGAAATGCGCGCGGTAGTCGCCGCGCTCGTAGCCGTCGCGCCAGATCATGCCCTGAAGCGCCTTGAGTGCGGTGTGTTTGCGATCCTCGTCGATCCAGCCCTGCAGAAGCTCGACGATGCAGGCGTCGCTGACCACGCCACCGATATCCAGCGCGGCTTCGTCCAGCCAGCGCCGCACCTCGGGTTCGTCGCCGCGACGGGCGACAAAGTCGGGCAGGGCTCGGCGGGCGTAGGGGAACAGCACGTCCTTGACGAAGGAGATCGAGCTGGTGGTGCCCTCGATGTCGGTGAGGATCACGGTCTTGCCGGTATCGCTCATGGGGTCAGATCGCCTGGCCGGCTTCGTAGCGTGGAAAGCGCTGGGCGATATCGCTGCCGGTGAACTCGCCGACCCAGCCATCGGGTACGGTAAAGAAGCGGATCGCGATGAAGCTCGGTTCGGGGCCCATGTCGAACCAGTGGGTCATGCGGTCAGGCACGCTGATCAGATCGCCGCGCTCGCACAGCACCTCGTACACCTTTCCGTCCGTGTGCAGGCTGAACAGGCCGCTGCCGCCGACAAAGAACCGGATTTCATCCTCGATGTGGAAGTGTTCGTCGAGGAACTTGCCGCGCATGGCCTCGCGCTGCGGATGATCCGGCGTGATGCTGACCACGTCGATGCTCTGGAAGCCGTGCCTGGCGTTGAGCTGGTCGATTTCCGGCTTATAGGCAGCCAGCACGTCCTCGGGGCTGGCGCCTTCGCCGATGCTGTCTTTCGTTGCCCACTGCTCCAGCTGCACGCCGATGCCGTCGAGCGCTTCGGCGATGGTGGCATGGTCTTCCAGCACCTGCTGTGGGGAATCGGGCTGGTCGTCGGAAAAGATGCGGAGTCGGCTCATGGCGGTGACCCGGATGTGGTTGTGGTTCCAGCCCGAAAGATGCGGCCTCTCGCGGCGTGGATCAAGACGGCTGGTGTCGTGGGGACGGAGGTCAGGCACCCAGACGGCGCAGGTCCAGCTCACAGCCGATCAAGAACTCGATGGCCTCGAGGTGGCGCATGGCTTCGTCGATATCGCGGCCCCATGCGTAGAGGCCATGGCCTTCGATCAGGTAGCCGGGAACCGGCAGGTGGTCGTCTTCGGCCGACACCATCAGCGCTTCGACGCGAGCGGCCAGCAGCGGCATGTCCTGGGTGTTGGGCAGCACCGGAAGCTCGACCGAATCTTCGTGGGTGGCGTGCCCGCTGAACGCCTTGAGCAGCTCGTAGCCGCCCAGCATGAGCGCGCCGCTTCTCGCGTACAGCCGTGAGGCCACGGTCTGGTTGTGTGAGTGGGTATGCAGTACGCAACCGATTTCCGGAAAACGGCGATACAGCTGGGTGTGCAGCAGGGTTTCCGCCGAGGATCGCCGCTGGCTGCCAATCACCTGTCCATCCATGTCGACGACGAGGAAGTCGTCGGGCGTCAGGCGGCCCTTGTCGCCACCTGAGGCGGTGATCAGGGCGTGGCCGGCGTCAATGCGGCCTGAGAAATTGCTGCTGGTGGCCGGCGTCCAGCCGCGTGCGGCGAGCTGGCGGATCGCTTCGATCAGCTGGTTGGCGAGCTGCTGATGGCCGGAGATCGCAGTGGCATTGGCGGCGTTCATGGCCGGAGTGTAGCTGATCCGGCCTGCACGCCGGAGGGCATTCCGGCACGCCAACCGAGACATCGCGCAAAGCCCCGCGCAGGGCGGGAATGCGAATGGATCGCGATCAAACCTGCGTTGTCTGAAAGCGCTATGGTTAAGCAGTTTCTAATGAACCAGATTCCGGCAATTCCCGCCATTGGAGAAGACCATGAGTCAATCGAATTCCTCCCGTCGCCGTTTCCTGCAGATTCTTGGTGTTGCCGCCGTCAGCGTGCCGCTGGCTGGCGTTGCCGTGCGCAGTGCGAGCGCGCAGGACCTGACGCCGCTGGACAGCAGCAACCCGACCGCGGCAGCGCTTGGCTATGTCGAGGACACGGCCACGGTCGACCCCAGCAAGTACCCGCAGCACAAGGCCGAGCAGGACTGCGCCAACTGCCAGTTCTACGCCGCCACCAGTGACGGGCGCGGCACCTGCCAGCTGTTTCCGGGCCATACGGTTGCCGGCAAGGGCTGGTGCGCCTCCTGGGCTGCCAAGGCCGGCTGATTCACGGTTGAAAAGCCTCCGTTGGACTTCCTGCCGGCGGACAAATCTCGGCTAACGAGACGCGGCTCCGTAGAATGGCGATCATTGTCGTCATCCTGCGGAGCCGCTCTTGTCTGTATCCATCCAACCGCTATCGTTGCTGATCGGCATTGGCGGAGCCACGCTGATGGGCCTGATCCTTCTGCTGTGGCTTTTGCCGCGCGCGCGACGTCGTGCCGCCGCGGAGATCGAGCCACAGCGGCGCGAGCTGCAGGCCACCTTGGCGGCAGCGGAAAAAGCCGCGGACGCGCAGCGTGAGCGTGCCGAGGATGCCCTCCGTGAACAGGCGGTGCTGCAGAGCCGCGTTGCCACGCTGGATGACCAGAACGCACAGCTTCGAACGGACTTGTCGCGGGTACGAAGCGATGCCGATGGCCTGCAGCGCCAGCTGACCGATGCCACCGTGCGCAGCGAAGAGCGCTTGCGTGCTGCCGATGAAAAGCTGGCGGTGCTGCAACGCTTGCAGGAGCAGCTCAAGCCGGAGTTCGAAAACCTCGCCAATCGCCTGCTCGACGAGAAGGCCAGGAATCTCAAGCAGCAGAGCTTCGAGCAGCTTGGTGGCCTGCTCAACCCACTGCGTGAACGCATCGAAGGTTTCCAGAAGCAGGTGGCCGAGAGCTATGGCAACGAGCGTCTGCAGCAGCATTCGCTGAAGGAAGAATTGAAGCAACTGCGTGAACTCAACATCCGCCTGGGTGACGAGGCCGAGAGCCTGGCTCGTGCGCTTCGCGGCCAGCAGAAGATCCAGGGCGACTGGGGCGAGATGGTGCTGGAGCGCGTGCTTGAAGCCTCCGGCCTGACGCCGGGCCGCGACTTCGAAACCCAGCAGAGCCTGCGCGACGAGGACGGTGCGCTATGGCGTCCGGATGTGGTCGTGCACTTGCCGGAAGACCGCGATCTGGTGATCGATGCCAAGGTGTCGCTGACGGCTTACATTCGCGCGGCCAACGCCGCTGACGACGCGGAGCGAACGCTGGCCATGCGCGAGCACGTGGACTCGCTGCGCGCACACATCCGCGGACTGGCCGCGCGCGACTACAGCCGTCTTCCCGGCGTGCGCAGCCCGGATTTCGTGCTGATGTTCGTGCCGGTGGAACCGGCGCTGCTGGATGCGCTGCGCGAAGCCGATGACCTGCAGGACATGGCGCTGCGCGGCAACGTCAGCCTGGTCGGGCCCAGCAACCTGCTGCTGGCGCTGCGCACCGTCGCCAACCTGTGGCGGCTGGAGAAGCAGAACCGCAACGCGCAGGACATCGCCGGACGCGCCGGCCTGCTCTACGACAAGTTCGCCGGCTTCGTCGAGGACCTGCACGGCATCGACAAGAACCTGCGCCAGGCACAGGGCGCCTACGACGCGGCCTACGCCAAGCTCAGCACCGGCCGCGGCAACCTGCTAAGACAGGTCGACCTGCTGCGCGAGCTGGGCGTCGAGCCGCGCAAACGCCTGCCGGGCAGTACGTCAGAGGATGGCGATGACGACGGGCTGGACGCGGTGCAGGAACCCGTACCAGACGGCGGCTGAGCATCCGGTCGGCAGCAGCGGCACACGAAAAAGCCCGGCCACGCGCTCGTGACCGGGCTTTGTCTTGCGCGCGATGGATCGGTCAGTTCCGGTAGGACTTGATCTCGCCGCTCTTCACCCGCGCGAAGTAGCTTTGCAGCTCGCGCTTTACCACGGGCGCTAGCAGATACAGGCCCACCACATTGGGAATCGACATGGCAAAGATCATGGCGTCGGAAAACGTCAGGACGATGCCAAGGTTTACTGCCGACCCGATGACCACAAACAAGCAGAACACCAGTTTGTAGCCAAGGCTCACCGCTTTTGAGTTGCCGAACAGAAAGCAGGCAGCCTTCTCGCCGTAGTACGACCAGGCCAGCATGGTGGAAAACCCGAATAGCGCCACAGCCAGTGCGAGTACCACTGGGAACCAACTGATCACCCCAGCGTAGGCGGCTGAGGTCACTTCCACGCCCTGGATCTCGCTGCTGCTGAGCCCGACGTAGGGTAGATAGCTCTCGGAGATGACGATCACGAGCGCCGTCATTGTGCAGATGACTACCGTATCGATGAACGGCTCCCACAGGGCGACCAGGCCTTCGGTAATCGGCTCTTTGGTCTTGACCGCCGAGTGTGCAATCGCGGCTGAGCCGATGCCCGCCTCGTTGGAGAATGCGGCACGTTGGAAGCCCCAGATCAGGACGCCGATGAACCCGCCGAACGCGGCATCGGGACTGAACGCACCGCTCAAGATTTCTGCAAAGGCGGCTGGCACATGATCCAGGTGGATCAGGATGACCGCCATGCCGGCGACCAGGTAGATGATTGCCATGAATGGCACCAGCTTGCTGGTGACCTTTGCGATGGACTGGATGCCGCCGATGATCACGAATGCAACCAGTACAGCCATGGCGAGACCGAACAGCCAGCCGCGGCCCGCAAGTATCCCTGTTTCGCCTCCGGTGACGTTGACCATCTGCTGGAATACCTGGTTGGCCTGGAACATGTTGCCACCGCCTAGTGAACCGCCAATGGCGCAGATGGCAAACAGCACCGCTAGAAATTTCCCAACGCCCTTCAGTCCGGGGTGCGCCGAGGCAATGCCGTCACGCAGGTAGTACATCGGACCACCGGAGATACTACCGTTGGCGTTTTCGCGTCGATAGCGCACGCCTAGCGTGCATTCGCAGAACTTGGTTGACATGCCAAAAAGGCCTGCGACGATCATCCAGAAGGTTGCGCCGGGGCCGCCAACCGATATGGCGACGGCGACGCCGGCGATGTTGCCGAGGCCGACCGTGCCGGACAGCGCGGTGGCCAGCGCCTGGAAGTGGCTGACCTCGCCGGTGTCGTTCGGATCGGAGTAGTCGCCGCGAATCAGCTTTGCGCCCTGTTTGATGCCGCGGACGTTGATAAAGCCGAAGTACAGCGTCAAGAGAATCGAGGCAACCACCAGCCAGACGACCACGAGCGGAAGACTGGTGTTCGGCCCGAAGCTGATCGAGTAGAACACCGTATCCACGATGGGCTCGAGCACGGGCTGCACGTAGTTCTGGATTGCTTGATCGATTCCGCTGGCGGGTGCGGCGCGAACTGCAGGAGCTACCAGCAGGGCGAGCAGGGCCGTCAGTAGCGGCTGGAGCCTTGATTTCATGGTGCTGCTTCCTCCTTCAAACAGGCTGGCGCCTGCCGGTTTTCGATGTCGAACGGGATGCGGGTAGCGTAGGTGATCCGGGGCATACAAGACTTGCGCGTCCTAGCGCGCGACGTCCTCAGCCTCCGTGGCGGCCGGCTGCTGGCGGATGATGCGGAAACCCGCGTAGGCCATGGCAGCCGCGATCAGCGGGTTGAGCAGATTGAAGAATGCGTAGGGCAGGTAGGCGCTGGTGGCAATGCCCAGCGTGGCGGCCATGTAGGCGCCACAGGTGTTCCAGGGCACCAGCGGCGAAGTCAGGGTGCCGGCGTCTTCCAGTGCGCGCGAGAGATTGACCGGCGCCAGGCCGCGCTTGCGGAACTCGGCGCGATACAGGCGGCCCGGCAGCACGATGGCCATGTACTGATCGGCGGCAACGATGTTGCAGCCAATGGCGGTGGCCAGCGTGGCCGTGATCAGCGAACCGGTACTCTTGACCGCAGACAGCACGGCGCGCGCCAGTCGCTCCAGCAGGCCGGTGCGTTCCATCACCGCGCCAAAGGCCATGGCGCACATGATCAGGCCCACGGTATTGATCATGGAGTTGAAGCCGCCACGCGAGAGCAGGCTGTCCACGGCTTCGTTGCCGGTTTCCACGCTGAAACCGTCGAACAGCGCATGCCAGGCGCCGCCCAGCTGCGCCATGCCGCTGGACAGTTCGGGGTTGCCGGCCAGGCGCATGGTCTGCTCAGGCTGGAAGATCACGGCGAAAACGGCGCCGAGCAGGGCACCGACGGTGATGGTGGGCAGCGCCGGAACCTTGCGCAGCGCCAGCACGAATACGACCAGCAGCGGCAGCAGCAGATGCAGGCCAATGTTGAACTGGGTGGTCAGCACCTCGTCGAGCTCCGCGAAGCTCCCGCCATCACCGCTGGGCTCCGCCCCCAGGCTGAATACGGTGAACAGGATCAGCGCTAGTATCAGGCTCGGCAGCGTGGTCCAGGCCATGTGCCGAATGTGCTCAAAGAGATCGCTGCCCGCAGTGGCGGGAGCGAGGTTGGTGGTATCCGAAAGCGGCGACATCTTGTCGCCGAAATAGGCACCAGAGATGATGGCGCCCGCAGTGATTGCCGGCGACAGACCCAAGCCCTGGGATACGCCGATCAGCGCCACGCCAAGCGTGCCGGCGACGGTCCAGGAGCTGCCAACAGTCAGTCCCACGATGGCGCAGATTACGCAGGCTGCCGGGTAAAAGAACGACGGCGCGAGCAGCTCGGTGCCGTAATAGATCAGCGTTGGCACGATGCCGGCGAGAATCCAGCTGCCGATCAGTGCCCCGACGGCAAAGAGGATGAACATCGCGCCGGTTGCCACCGAAATACCGTGAACGAAGGCATTCTCGATATCACTCCAGCGCAGCCCGTTGCGTATGCCCACAAGCCCGGCGATGCCGGCTGCCAGCAGGAGAACAATCTGGTTGGCACCGTATGACGAGTTCTCACCGTACAGATGCACGCTCAAGGCAAGGCCGACGATCAGGAAGAACAGCGGCATCAGCGCCTGGATCAGGCTGGGTGCGCGTGAGCCGTTCGTGCTGTCCTGCATGAATCCCCCGAGGTGTTCGAAGCGCATCTTCAGCCCGGTGCGGTAGTAGCGTCTTGCGGCCCTGCCAGCCAGGACCGGGTACGCCGTCAGCCGACGGACAAGCGCCCGAGTGTACCTGCGTGCCGCCGGTGATGCGAGCCGCGACGGCATGCGATCATGCCCTGCCACGCCGGCCTGCCAGCCGATGACGATCAGGAAAAAGTGCTTTGGAATCCTCTGCTTCCGGAAAACTGCTGGCTGAAGAGACGCGGCTGGCGAGGCTGCTTGCTGACTATGTTGAGCGCCATCCCGCTGAGATGGCCGAGGTTTCGCTGTTCCGCGATTTTCTGGCCAGCGCCGGGACGGTGTTCGAGCGCAGCCATGCACCGGGCCACTTCACCGCGTCCTGCTGGCTGGTTTCAGGCGACGGGCAGCGCCTGTTGATGACGCATCACCGAAAACTCGAGCGCTGGCTGCAGCTGGGCGGGCATTGCGATGGTGATCGCCACGCCCAGCGCGCGGCCCTGCGTGAGGCCGAGGAAGAATCCGGGCTGAGCGATCTGCGAGTCGAGCCGGCATTGTTCGACATCGACCGCCACCGCATTCCCGCCCATGGCAGCGAAGCCGCGCACTGGCACTACGACCTGCGCTTCGTCATCCGCGCCACCGGAAGCGAGGCGTTTGTGGTCAGCGATGAGTCGCACGACCTCGCCTGGCGCGACATTGCCGGTCTGCTTGAGGCGCAGGAGACCGAGTCGGGTATCCGGCGCATGGCTAGCAAGTGGCTGGCACGACAGCCGCCGTCGGGATAGCGTCAGGGGCGGATCGTGCGTCAGGCGCGGCCGGAGAACTCGCGGCTCGCGGTATTGATGATGATCTTTTCGCCGTTGCCGATGTATTCCGGCACCAGCACTTCGATGCCGTTGGCCAGCTTGGCCGGCTTGGCGCGCTTGGTAGCCGTGGCACCCTTCATTTCCGGTGCGGTTTCCACCACTTCCAGCGTGACGCTCTGCGGGATCTGCAGGCCGACCGCGGTGTCATCGATGATCTGCACGAAGTAGCCGTCGACACCTTCCACCACGAAGTCGGCATCGTCACCAAGAGCGGCCGCATCCAGCGTATACGGCGTGAAGTCCTCGTTGTCCATGAACACGAAGGCATCGCCGTCCATGTAGGAGAAGTTCGCCGCGCGGCGCAGCAGTTCGACTTCGCGGACGTCGTCGTCGCTGCGCAGGCTCAGGTCGAACTTCTGACCGCCCGGTACGCTGTAGAGGGTGAAGCGGAAAGTGACGTTTCCGCCACGACCCTGCGCCGCGCTGCGTTCGACGCCGCGGACCTGCCACACGCGACCATCGTGCTCGATGACGTTGCCACGCTTTACTTCTGCTGCTCGCATGAGTTTGTCCTTTGTGAATGGTCGCGGTGCACGGTCATTTCGGTTCAAGACGAATGGCGCCATCCACGCGGATCACGGTGCCGTTGAGGTAGCGATTGCCGAGGATGAAGGCGACGGTGTCGGCGAATTCCTGCGGCGTCCCAAGGCGCGACGGGTAGGGCACCTGGGCGCACAGCGATGCGTAGACCTGTTCCGGCATGCCGTCGACCATCGGGGTGTGGAACACGCCCGGCGCCACGGTCATCACGCGCACGCCGATGCGGGCGAACTCGCGCGCCATCGGCAGGGTCATGCCCACGACGCCACCCTTGGAGGCGGAATAGGCGGCCTGTCCGATCTGGCCTTCGAAGGCGGCAATCGACGCGGTGTTGATGATCACGCCGCGCTCGCCGTCCTCGCCGGGTTCGTTGCCCTGCATGTGCTCGGCAGCGGCCTTGGCGACGTTGAAGCTGCCGATCAGGTTGACCTTTACCGTGGTCTCGAAACGCGACAGCGGCATCGGCCCCTCGCGGCCCAGCACGCGGCCAGCGCCGAGGATGCCGGCGCAGTTGATGGCGGCATTGAGGCCACCCAGCTTTTCAGCCGCGGCCTTGATGTTGGCAGACACCGTGGCTTCGTCGGAGACGTCGGTGCGGAAGTAGCAGGCGTTGTCGCCCAGTTCCGCAAGTGCTTCGGCGGACTTGTCGTCGTTGACGTCGAACAGGGCGA
>JAGRJX010000306.1 GCA_020442545.1 Lysobacterales bacterium | reverse complement strand
TGCGGTAGTGCTTGCCTTTCATCTTGCCCATGGTGAGTTATCGTTCGGTCAATCGTGGGCGCAGAGTCGCCAGGTTGCAGGGCTTGGTTCGGGCATCCAGCTGCTGTCGGATGATCTTCTCCCACGCGGTACGGCAGGCCGAGGTGGAGCCGGGCAGGCTGAACACGAAGCTGTTGTTGGACAGGCCGGCGAAGGCGCGCGACTGCAGGGAGCTGGTGCCGATCTCCTCGACGCTGACCTGCCGGAACAGTTCGCCGAAGCCGGGCATTTCCTTGTCCAGCAGCGGGCGGATCGCCTCGGGTGTGGAGTCGCGGCCGGTGAAGCCGGTGCCGCCCGTGATCAGCACGCCGTCGACGGCCGGATCGGCAATCCACGCGGCGACCGCGGCGCGGACGCGGTAGATGTCGTCCGGCAGCAGTTCGCGCGCGGCCAGTTCGTGTCCGGCGTCGCCGATCGCGCCAGCGAGGTAGTCGCCCGAGGTGTCGTTGTCGCGGCTGCGCGTGTCGGACACGGTGAGCAGCGTCAGCCGCAATGGGATGAAGGTGTCGCTCGAGCTCATGTGGTCGGTCTCGCGTCGTCAGTTGCCGATGCCAAAGGGCGCGTCGGCACGTTGGCGACCGCGCACGCTGTCGTCCAGCGGCAGGTTGAACCAGATGGTGTCGTCCGGCGCTTCCCAGCCAAGCCGGGTGTACAGCGACTGCGCCACGCTGTTGGTGCGCTGGGTCTCCAGCTGCAGGGCGGCAGCGCCGTCATCTTCGGCATAGGCTTGCGCGGCCTCCAGCAGGGCACGACCGGCACCACGCTGGCGATGGCTTTCGTCGACGAAAAGGTCGTTGAGGATCCATATCCGCGCCATGCGCACCGAGCTGAACAGCGGATAGAGCTGGGTGAAGCCGATGGCTTCGCCGTCGTGTTCGGCCAGCAGGATCACCGAATCGCCGCTGTCCAGGCGCGCCTTAAGAAAGTCGCGGGCAGCGTCGGGATCACGTTCCTGTTCGTAGAAGCGACGGTAGCCGTCGAACAGCGGAACGAGGCGGTCGAGGTCGTCGGCACTGGCGCGACGGACTTGCACGGACATGAATCCTCCATGGGTTGAGTGCTTTGGCACCACTTTAACGCAGGCGTTGGGGGCTGGGGCATGGGGCTTTGCGGTGCGGGGGTGGGTAAGTCGGCTGCTTCGCGCCTGTCAGGGGTAAAGCGTCAGTAAGAGCGGTTAGTATGAGCGCAGAGCAAGAGCAGAAGGCGGGCATGGGGCTGCTGTTGCTGTTGCTCTTCCTTACAGCACGCGAAGCCGTGCGACTCACTCCTTACCTCCTCACTGCCCCATTCCAAGGGCGCGGAGCTGGTCGCCCTGTTCCTCTTCGGTGAGCCGCTGCACCAGTTCATCGAGGTCGCCTTCCATGACTTCGGAGAGGCGGTACAGCGTCAGGCCTTCGACGCGGTGGTCGGTGATGCGGCCCTGCGGGAAACTGTAGGTGCGGATGCGCTGGCTGCGGTCGCCGCTGCCGACCTGCAGCTTTCGCGATTCGGCCTGTTCGGCGGCCTGTTTGCCGCGCTGCTCGTCGAGCAGTCGCGCCTTCAGCAGCGACAGGGCGCGGGCGCGATTCTTGTGCTGGCTGCGCTCGTCCTGGCACTCGACCACGATGCCGCTGGGCAGGTGGGTCATGCGGATGGCGGAGTCGGTCTTGTTGACGTGCTGGCC
>JAGRJX010000305.1:2724-3471 GCA_020442545.1 Lysobacterales bacterium | reverse complement strand
ACCCACTTGGAATTCGAAAGAGCCCGTTTTCTCAACTCGATCAAGCGTATTCGGTAGCCCACGCAGGTCACTAGGCGCAGCACCTTTCAGCCACAAGCACCAACGCCAGCCGCCATTAAGAAACTCAGCCGAACCGACATAAGGCCGCATCCATTTTCTGGCCCCTGGCTCCAACTCGGTGAATTCGTCGTAGTCCTCTTGGGTGAATAATAGATTGCCTCCATCGCGCGGCATGCTTCCAAAGCGCATCAATGGCACGTCTGAAATTGGTTGTTTTCGGTTCTCGAGCAGAAGATCAGGTGCGTCTATCAAGTACGGATTGATGTTGCTGGCGGTCAGTTGCTGCGGCTCTCCGGACATGTCCTCGTAGTCGAAGATCACCTTTCCTTGCTTGTCTCGTGTTGAGAAGCCGATGATGACGCAATGTACTGCAGCCTTTCCTCGTGCCTCATTGCTCCACTTGAAAGTACGATGCGCAAAGTTGATGCGCATTCCGTACCGGTCAAGCATTGGCCGCCATAGCAGACCGACCTGCTCTCCCTGACAGATCGAGTTGGTGGAAACAAAGCCGACCTCGATGGGCGTACCTTGAATGAACTTTGCCGCCAGCCAATACCAGGCCGCTACAAAATCAAGAACGCCAGCACCCTTCAGGTCAGAAAACACCTCGCCGAACGACTCCCGAGCCTGATCGTCCATGACCATCGCGCCCGAAAAAGGCGGATTCCCCAGGATGTAGCTCAACTT
>JAGRJX010000305.1:0-2615 GCA_020442545.1 Lysobacterales bacterium | reverse complement strand
TTCATCTGGTGGTCGGTCAGCCACATCGCCACCTGCGCGATCTGCGCGGGAAACTCCTCGATCTCGATGCCGTAGAACTGGTCAACGTTGCACTTGATCAGCATGCGTGGGTCGAGCACCTGCCCGGCGGCGAGGTCCTTCTCGTGCATGGTGCGGATGACGTCCAGCTCCAGCAGGCGTAGCTCGCGATAGGCCACCACCAGAAAGTTGCCGCAGCCACAGGCCGGATCAAGGAAGCGCAGACGGGAGATCTTTTCGTGGAAGTCGTGCAGCTTGTTGCGGTTGGACTTGATGCGCTCGAACTCGGCGCGCAGCTCGTCCATGAACAGCGGATGGATCAGCTTGAGGATGTTCTTTTCGCTGGTGTAGTGCGCGCCGAGGTTGCGCCGCGCCTTCGGGTCCATGATCGACTGGAACAGCGCGCCGAAGATGGCCGGGCTGATCAGGCTCCAGTCGAGGCCGGCGGCATCCAGCAGCACGTCGCGCAGCGTGGTGTCGAAGGCGGCGGTGCGCAGGTTGTCGGCGAACAGCTTGCCGTTGACCCAGGGGAACTCGCCCAGATGTGCGGCCAGCGCCTTCTGGCGTTTTTCGGCCGGCGTGTCCAGCGTCTGGAACAGGGCATTCAGCTGTGCGCCGAGATCACTACCGTCCGATCGCGTGTGCTGTTCAAGGAAATCCTGGAACTGGCGTCGCTCGAAGATGCCGGTGTCCTCGGCGAACAGGCAGAACAGCAGGCGCACCAGCAGCACTTCGAGGTCGTGACCGTCATAGCCGCTGTCACGCAGGGCGTCGTGCAGGCGACCCATGCGTTCCGCCGCCTTGATGTTGACCGGGTCCTGATCCTTGAACGCGCGCACCTGATAGCCGGCAATGAAGCCGAAGCGGCGCACATGGCGATGCAGGTCAGCCAGCGCGAACTCGACCGGATCGCCGCCTTCATCGAGGTCGTACAGGCGGAAACGCGCGAAATCGCTGACCAGCAGGTAGCGCGGCAGGTCGCGATCCTTGAGGCCGGGGAAATAATCGGTGGCCTGCTGGTAGGCGCGATCAAGGTCTTTGCCGCGCGACTTGTGCTCGACCAGCAGGATGCCCTTCCACAGCAGGTCGATGTAGCCGTCCTTGCCATCGAGCTTCTTCACCCGCTTCTCGAAAGCGGCAACGCGGCGGCGGCTGACACCGAACACGTCGAAGAAACCGTCCCAGAAGCTCTTGGCCTCCGCATCCTCGCTGGCCTCATCCGCCCACTCGCGGGAGAAGCGCAGCGCCCGATCCTTGATTTCATTCCAGCTCAGCGGCACGACGCTTCCTCGACAGCGCGTCGGCGGTGATCGCTGAACTTTTCGCCCTCACGCGACTCGGTGCGTACGCCGTTCATCTTCCATGGCTTGCACAGCTTGCAACCGGCGCGGGAGCGAAGTGATTTGCGACGTTTGTGATGCATGACGAGATTCCCGTGGGACGCAGTGCGAAGGTTACGACAGTCGACGCATCACCCGCGTTTGAAGATGGCTTCCATGCGGGCGGTGAGGTCGCGGTCGAGGTCGCCCTGGATGTCGATGGCCTTGAGGTTTTCTTCGAGTTGTTCACGACGGCTGGCGCCGAGAAGGACGGTGCTGACGTTGGGGTTTTTGAGGCACCAGGCGATGGCGAGGGTGGCCGGTGAGTGGCCGGCTTCTTTCGCCAGCGCGAGGTATTCCAGCGTCTGCTTGCGGCGCAGTTCCTTCTGCTCGCCGAACACCCACTTCTGCAGCCATTCGTAGCCTTCGGTGGCGAGGCGGCTGTCGTCGGGAATGCCGTCGACATACTTGCCGGTGAGCAGGCCCGAGGCCAGCGGCGACCAGATGGTGGTGCCGAGGCCGATCTCGTCATACAGCGGGGCGAACTCCAGCTCGACCTTGTCGCGATGCACGAGGTTGTATTGCGGCTGTTCGACGACGGGACCATAGAGATTCCGATCACGCGCGATCTTGGCGGCGCATTTGATCTGCTCGGCCGACCATTCCGAGGTGCCCCAGTACAGCACCTTGCCCTGACGGATCAGGTCGTCCATGGCGTGCACGGTTTCGGCGATCGGCGTGTCGGGATCGGGGCGATGGCAGAAGTAGAGGTCGAGGTAGTCGACGCGCAGACGCTGCAAGGCCTGATGACAGGCGTCGACCACATGCTTGCGCGACAGGCCGCGCTGGGTCGGCAGCGGCTTTTCACACGCGCCGAAGAACACCTTGCTCGACACGCAGTAGCTGTCGCGCGGCAGGCGCAGGTCGGCCAGTACGTCGCCCATGATCTGCTCGGCGATGCCGAAGTTGTAGACCTCGGCGTTGTCGAAGAAATTGATGCCGTGATCGTGCGCCACCGACAGCAGCTCGCGCGCCTGGCTGCGGCCAACCGCCGTGCCGAATGTGACCCAGGCGCCGAAGGACAGCGCGGACAGTTGCAGGCCGGTGTGGCCCATGCGGCGGTATTGCATGGTGGGCGTCCTGAATTCCTTGGGATTGGTGTGGAGTGTAGTGAAGGGATGGGCGGTTGTCGGCATTCTGGCGACGACGGTCGACTTTAGGAGCAAGAGCTTTCACTGCCCCTTCGGGCCGGCAAGTTACTTCTCTTTGCTTGTCCAA
>JAGRJX010000304.1 GCA_020442545.1 Lysobacterales bacterium | reverse complement strand
TGGAACAGGTCGAACTGCATGCGCCCGGACACGCGCCCGAAGGCCGGCAGGTAGCGACCCAGCACGCCGAGACGCGCCATGCGCGACAGCTGCTCCACCGCACCGGGACCGCGCACGATGGCCATGAACTCACGCGCTGCTTCGGGATCGCCGTCGAGGTGGTCGCCGACCACGTCCAGCGCCTCGCCCAGCGCACGCGCCGTCTCGGAATGCAGCGCCGACACGTCGGAATGCTGCTGCCAAGCCTGGAACAGGCGCAGGATGCTGAGCGGCTCGCGGCGGAAGCGCGACACGTCATCGACAGCCAGATAGCCGCGCCGAATCTCGAAACCGTCGCCCAGCGTGATCGGCGCCTCGCGCCCCTCACCGCTGGCCGCCGCCAGGTGTTCCTCGAAGCGCTGCAGGATGCGCGAGTTCAGGCGCAGCACCAGCGCCGCGCTGCGATAAAAGCCTTGCATCAACTGTTCGACGGCCAGGTTCTCGCGGTGCCGGTCCTCATAGCCGAACAGCTTGGCGAGGCTGGTCTGGTGCTCGAACAGGAGACGCTCCTCGCGCCGACCGGCCACGCGATGCAGGCCGTAGCGCAATCGCGACAGGGCACGACGCTCACGTTCCAGGGTGCCGAACTCGTCCTCGCCCAGCGCACCGCTGGCCGCGAACGCCGCCAATCCACCGCGGCCGAGCAACCGCCGCGCCATCCACAGCAGCGTCTGCACGTCACGCAGGCCGCCGGGACCGTCCTTGAGGTTGGGTTCGAGGTTGTAGGCGGTGTCGTTGTAGCGCGCGTGGCGCTCGATCTGTTCCTGCCGTTTGGCGCGGAAATAGTCGGCCGGCGGCCACATGTGGACTGGCGACACGGCGGCGAGCAACGCATCGAAGGCGTCTTTTGATCCTGCCAGCAGACGCGCCTCCATCAGCGCGGTCACCACGGTCAGGTCTTCGGCCGCGAGTTCGGCGCATTGCCGCAGCGAACGCAGCGCGTGGCCGGGCGACAGGCCGATGTCCCACAGCGTGGCGAAGAAACCTTCGATACCGTCACGACAGGCCGGCTCAGCTTCCGGCTCGACCAGCACCAGCAGGTCGATGTCGGATTCGGGGAACAGTTCGCCGCGACCGTAACCGCCGGTGGCGATCAGACAGGCCGGTGAATCATCCGGCAGCGCGCGCTGCCAGGCGGCGACCAGCACCGCATCGACGTCGCGGGCGCGGCGCGCCAGCAGGCGGTCGATGTCCATGCCGCGCTCGAAATCAGCGCCAAGGCCGTCATTGCTGTGTTCCAGCGCCTCGCGCGCCAGCGCCAGCCATTGCGCGTCGTCGCCCGCAGCGGACAGCGCGTCGGCAATCCGCGCGGCCGAGGGTGAGGTCGTTGGAGTTGGCGGACTGCTGCTCATCGCGCTGCTCGCCGCGTGGACGTCAGGGTGTGTTGTCGTCGCCGGGAATCCGGGTCAGCACCTCGACGCCATCGTCGGTCACCGTCACCGTGTGCTCCCACTGCGCCGACAGCGAGCGGTCCTTGGTCACCACCGTCCAGCCATCCGGCAGCAGCCGCGTGTGCCGCGCGCCGGCGTTGATCATCGGCTCGATGGTGA
>JAGRJX010000303.1 GCA_020442545.1 Lysobacterales bacterium | reverse complement strand
ATGATCGGCGCGGGCATCTTCGCGCTGCCCGCGCTGCTGTATGACCGGGTCGACCTGTTCGCGCCGTGGATGCTTCTGATCTTTGGCGTGATCGTTGCCTGCGGCGTGCTGATTTTCGCCCAGTTGGCGACGATGTTCCGCGCTTCGGGTGGTTCGCAGCTGTATACGCAGGCCGCGTTTGGCCCGATGGTCGGGTTTCAGGTCGGCTGGCTCACGGTCATCGCCATCGCTGCGGGACGGGCAGCGACGCTGTATGTGCTGGTGTCCTACCTGGCCGTGTTCTTCCCCGCGCTCGCGGGCCCCGTCGCGCGCCCGGCCGCGGTGCTGGCGCTGCTGACGGTGTTCGCCGGCTTGACGCTGTGGGGGATGCGCCGCGCCGTCGAAGGCCTGGTGGTGGGCACCGTGCTGAAGATCACACCAATCGTGGTGCTGTGCATCGCCGCCTTTGCCGCAGGGGGCATCTCGACCAGCTTCCGGCCACCCAGCTTCGACACTTTCGAGTCCGTCGCGCTGCTGGTCTATTTCGCCTATTCCGGGGCCGGCAACGCCGCCTTCTCGGCGGGCGAAGTGAAGGATCCCGAGCGTACGATCCCGCGCTCGATGCTGCTGTCGCTGGCGATCATCATCGTCTTCTACATGATCGTGCAATGGGCCTACATCGCCGCGGGCGCGCCGGCCAGCAAGGACGGCACGCCGCTGGCCGCCGCTGCGGGGGCAGTGATGGGACAGGCCGGTGTGGTCGCGCTCACCCTGGCGGCCGTGTTTTCGATCGCCAGCAACAACCTGACCTTCTTTGTGGCCGGCCCGCGGGTGATTTTCGGCATGGCCGAGCGCCGCCTGTTGCCCGAGACCCTGGCGCACGTTTCGCCACGCTTCCTGACGCCCGACCGGGCGATCATGCTGTTCACGCTGATCGTGGCGATCGTTTCGGTGAGCGGCACCTTCGCCTTCCTCGCGCAGACCACGGCGCTGGGGTCGCAGTTGATCTTGTTGAGCGGCTGCGCCGCCTTCGTCATGTTCCGGCTACGCGGCCGGGAAGGCTGCACCAAGGGGCTTTCGCCGTGGTGGTGGGGCGTGGTGGCTGTGGCCAGCGCGTTTTCGATCTATGCCGCGGCGCAGGCACCGCCCAAGGCGTTTGTCCTGATCGCCGTGCTGGTTGGTGTGGGCAGCGTGCTCGGTGCCTTCACACGCCGCGGCAGCAGCGCGACCGAGGGAATGGATGGCGTCGGGTTTCCTCAGACAACGCGAATGCGCTCTGTCCAATAAGGGCTGCCGAACACCCTGCCCGTCGCCTGGGGCAGTGCAATGCCGCGACACCGGCGTGAAGAACTTGCTGGAGTAACTGCCATGACCGAAGCCACTTTCGAGACACACGCCCGGCGCGCCTGGCCGTCGCTGACCGAAAACAAGCCGCTGCGGTTTGCCGTCGTGATGATCCTCTACTTCATGCAAGGCGTTCCGATCGGCCTGTCGCTGGTGGTGCTGCCTTCGTGGTTTGCTGCCGCGGGCGCAGGACCGGCGGAGATCGGTGCCTTTGTGGCCTTTGCGCTGCTGCCGTGGTCGCTCAAGCCCTTCACCGGGCTGATCATGGATCGCTTCACCTATCGCCCGATGGGCCGGCGGCGGGTGTGGATCCTGCTGGCCCAGGTCTGCATGGTGGCGGTCCTTGCAGCGCTCGCCATCGCAGCGCCGACGGTCGATCAGATCGCCCTGTTCGGCAGCTTCTGCTTTGCGCTGAACCTGTGCGCCATCTTCAATGATGTCGCGGTCGACGGCATGACCATCGATCTGGTTCCGGCCGATGAGCGCGGCGCAATCAATGGCTGCATGTACGGGTCGCAGATCGTTGGCGTGTCGATCACCAGTTTCGCTGCCGGTGCCGTGCTGTCGTCGCACGGCATCGCGGTCGCCGCGTCGTTGCTCGCGGTGCTGGTCATGCTCCCGTCAACGGCAGTCTCGCTCTTTCGCGAACGGCCCGGCGAACGATTGATGCCCTGGACCTGCGGCAGGCCGTCGGCCGAGTGCGAAGCGCTGCAGCAGGACGCGTGGCGGCCCATCCTCAGCGAAGTGTTTCGTTCGGTGGCTGACCGCAAGGTGATCGTATTCCTGGCAGCGTTCGCGCTGTCGTCGGCAACCGGAGCCCTGACCGATACCATTGCGCCGACCGCCACGGTGCAGATACTCGGCTGGAGCAGCGAGCGCTACAGCCACTTCGCGGGCAGCGTCACCCTGGTTGCCGGTGTCCTCGGCATCACCCTGACCGGCCTGCTGATCAAGTCATTCGGGCTGGCGCGCCTGGTCACGATGGTCGGCGTGCTGCTGGTCGTGCTGGCACTGGCGGGCGGCATCACCCGGGACAACTGGGTCGATTCCGGCGTACTTCCGGTGATTCTCGCCGCGCAGCTGATCGGCATGACCATCCTGTCGATACTGCTGATCGCCTGGGCCATGCTGCTCTGTCGGCCGGCCGTTGCGGCAAGCCAGTTTGCGCTGATGATGGCCGTCTCCAATTTTGCCCGATCGGGGATGTCCGGGGCCTGGGGACAGCTCACCGAATCCCACGGCTATGCGGCCGTGTTCTACGCCGTCGCCGTGCTGACGTCCGGAATGGTCCTGCTCTGCCTGTATGCCAGAAGCCGGATATCAGAGCAGCAGAAGGATCTCCAGCGCGCCGACCGGGACAATGAACGCGCTGCCACGACGCGCCTGCCGGTGGCCTGATCCGGTGACCGTGGAACCGGTTGCGCAGGCGATCGCACCCAACATCAATGCAGCGTCGGTGGTCGGCGTCGCCGCGAGAACGGCGGCTTGCCGCGCCAGTACTGGATCAGCAGGAAGCCGAAAGCCATGCCACCGAGGTGCGCGAAGTGCGCCACGCCCTGCACGGTGCCGGTGACGCCGAAGAACAGCTCCATCGCGCCGAAGATGATCACCAGCGTGCGCGCCTTCATCGGGATCGGCGGGAACAGCAGCATCACGCGGTTGTTGGGAAACAGCAGACCATAGGCCAGCAGAACGCCGTAGACGCCGCCCGACGCGCCGACGGTCGGATAGAAGCCGCCGCCATTCTGCACCGACATCGTGGCCACCAGCAGCTGGGTGAGTCCAGCCCCGATGATGCAGACAAAATAGAACAGCGCCATGCGCCGCTGCCCCCACACCCGCTCGACCTGCGAACCGAACATGACCAGCGCGAGCATGTTGAACAGCAGGTGCATGAAGCCGCCATGCAGGAACGCGTAGCTGACCAGCTGCCACGGCATGAAGCCCACGGTCACCTGCCCGATGTTCGGCACGAAATCGCTGACCTCGCCCCAGGGCCACAGCATCAGATCAAAGAAGGCTGACTCGCCCAGGAACTGCTGCAGCAGAAAAACAATAACGTTGGCCCACAGCAGGTTGCGGGTAAACGGTGGCATGTCGTTGAACACGGGCACTCCAGAATCGCCGGCGGCACACAGACCCGACGCTGCGCCGGATCGGGGAATCCTAACAGTCGGGGTCGTCAGTCGACACCACGAGCTGGGTCGTACCCTCGCGCCACCAGTCATTCGCGGTTCTCGTTGCGCCTGCAAGCGGCATCGGGCAACCCGGCGGCAGGCCGGGCAGCCGCAAACTCAATGGCTGATGCCCGATTCGATGCTCAGGCCATGAAGCCGAGATCGCTGCTGGCGAATCGGCCGATGTTCGGCAGCACGTCGCCCAGGTCGCCCGTCGACACGCCAAACCAGCGCGCCAGCGTTGCCGCGTGCTGGTCGACCGCCGTGGTCGGGATGATCTGGCCCCAGCCGGCGTCATCCGGGCCCTCGTTCACCAGGCTCGGCATGGTGCCGTAGAAATGGCCGCCGTTGACGCCGCCACCAATCACGAAGTGATGCGAGCCCCAGCCGTGGTCGGTGCCGTCGCCGTTGACGCTGAGCGTGCGGCCGAAATCACTCGCGGTAAAGCTGGTGACGTCACTGGCCACGCCCAGCTCGACCGTCGCGTCGTAGAAGGCGCCGAGGCATGCCGACAGGTTGGGTAGCAGGGCCGCGTGCTGGGCCAACTGGTCGTCGTGGGTGTCGTAGCCACCGTCGGCGACGAAGAATATCTGTCGCTGCATGCCCAGCGCCGCGCGGATCGAGATCATCCGCGCCACCATGCGCAACTGCGCGCCGAGGTAGTTGTCGGGAAATACCGTGGCCAGTTCCGGCGTGCTGTCCAGCGCCGCCTGGATCAGCGCGTGATTGGTCAGCGCGCGATCCATGATGCCGGCATAGGCGCGCTCGAACAGCGGTGCCTGCGGCGATGCCGCCAGCTGGCGGATCGCGTTGAAGCTGTCGCGGCGCTGTTGTTGCCACTCGCCGTCGATGAAGAACACGTTTTCCAGCCCGTAGGCACCGACGAAATACGGCTGTACCACGTTGCCGACCTGCCATGTGTTGCTGCCGGCCAGCGACATGCACATCGACACCTGCGAACTGCCGTTGGCGGCGATCATGGCGTCGGCCATGCGCCCGGCCCAGCCGGTACTGGTCGCCGAATCCGGCCACGCGGTCTGCCACTGGAACGACTGGTCGTCGTGCGAGAACAGTTGCGGCGGCACCGGCACGCTGCCGTTCTGGTATTCGGTCTTGCTGATCGGATGCAGCAACGGCCCGACGTTGGCCACGACGGCGCACTGTCCGCCGTTGAACAAGCCCTGCAGCCGCTGCATGCCCGGGTGCAGGCCGTATTCGCCGCCGCCCGCCGGCGCGGACAGCGGATTCAGCGGCAGACCATTCGCATCGACCTGACCGATGGCCAGCGCGCCGCGTGCCGCGAGGTAATCGGAGTGTGTGGCGTTGTCGCGCGGGATGATGGTGTTGAACGGATCGTTGCCGCCGTACTGGAACACGCAGACCAGCGCCTTGTAGTCGGGGACGCCCTTGCCGAGGTTGCCGGCCGCCATCGCCGCCGAGAGCAGCTTGAGATTGCCCA
>JAGRJX010000048.1:567-3638 GCA_020442545.1 Lysobacterales bacterium | reverse complement strand
CTGGCCGAACGCCATGCCCTGCGCGATGGGGTGCCCAAGCATGCGCTGAAGCTGCCCTTCCGCGACGGCAGCGTGCGCGACCTTGCCCGCGAAGCACTGAAGATCGCGGCCCACGGCCTGCAGCGTCGCGCCCGCCTCAACCGCAACGGCGTGGATGAGCGTATCCATCTCGAGCCGCTGATCGAGTTCGTCGAAGCCAACCAGACCCCAGCCGAACGCAAGCTGGAGCTGTTCCACGGCGAATGGAACGGCAGCGTCGATCCGCTGTTCCGCGAGTTCGCCTACTGATCCGCTGCCCGAAGAGTAAGCGCTGCATCCAGTGCCGGAAGAAGCCTGCTTCGCGTACAGTGGCGTGGTACGCCGTTCTGCCAATGAGTTTCGTTGGTGGCTTCGTCAGCCTGTCTGAAGAGTACTGTGACGACTGCACAGATGGTATGAACTTCATCGGCCTGATGAGCCTCTTCGCGCTGGCCGTCATCGCACGGCCGATCACCGTCATCCTCTGGTAGCGGGCGAAAGGCAGCAATCCAGACAGCGTTGGCTTATACTCCCCCATAGTACCCAGCAGGGCATGCCCGTGCCACACAGCCCGGAAGAAAAAAAGCGCGCCATCACCCGCCTGCGCCGCATCCGTGGACAGACGGATGCACTGCAGCGCGCCATCGAGGAAGGCTTGGAATGCCCGGCCGTGCTGCAGCAGATCGCCGCCATCCGCGGCGCGGTCAACGGCTTGATGGCCGACGTGCTGGAAAGCCACCTGCGCGAAGGGCTGTTCGATCCCTCGAAGCGCCGCCAGATCGATCAGGCGGCCGAGCTCGACACCACGCTCGACCTGATCCGGCGCTATCTTCGCTGACCATGGCGCAGCAGCGACGCCGGTCCTTCTTCCCGCACTGCTCGATGCGATGCGCCCGGCAATCGGCGCGCAACGGTTCCCGGCCCATTGGGTGTCCGCGTGGCAGCGGGCTGACCATATCGGTGATCATGCTTCTGCTGCTCCAGCTCATGGCTTGTGAGCGAACCGCCACCGATCCGGCTACGTCGCCCCACAGCACGCAGTCCACCGCTTCTGCCGATCCGCCGTTCTGCACGGTAGCGCGCTGGGGACCGCAGCGCGCCTACGCCGGAGAGCGCTTCAATGCACGCGACAGCGGCTACTCCGCGTTCTGGTTCATCGCCGACTGCAATGGCAAGTCGGTGATGCTGGACTTTGACGACAACCTGGTCGAGGTGCTGCAGAACCCGGAAGGCTTCACCGCGTCGGTCAATGCCGACGGCATCCTGGCCAACACGGGCACGCATCCGATGGTGCTCTACAACCCGGATACACGGGCGCGCCAGACATTGGGATCGCTGCATGTTCTGCCACCCCGACACCCGGTGTCGCTGCCGCCACCACCGCCACGGGATTGGCCGGCACTCGCTCCGGCGATGCCGCCGCCAACGCTGGTGGCGCACGCCGGTGGCGCGTTCCACGGCCGTCACTACCTCAATTCCCGCGATGCACTGGACCACAACTACGCGCGGGGACACAGGCTGTTCGAGCTGGACTTCTGCTGGACCCAAGACGACCACCTGGTAGCGATCCACGACTGGAAGAGCAGCTGGCAGCAGCTGTTTCCCGACAGCGACCATGCGCGGATTCCCGACCTGTCCGGGTTCCTGAATGCAAACATGGTCGATGGGCAGACCCAGCTCGACCTGACGCACCTGCGCGAGTGGCTGGTCGGGCATCCCGACGCGTTCGTGGTCACCGACATTCGCGGTCGAAACCTCTACGGACTGCAGCGGATCAAGGCGGTACTGGGGCCGCAGTTCCGCCAGGTGATACCGCAGATGTACTACCCACATCGCTACCCGGACATTCGTGCGCTGGGCTACGAACAGATCATCTTCACGCTGTACGGGACCAGCCTCGACACCAGCACCCTGCTCGCACTCATCCGGCGAACGCCACTGTATGCGGTCACGCTGAACCCTTCCCGCCCCGATGCCGCACGCATTCTCGCCGCGCTGCGCGAAAGCGGACCGCCCGCCTACGTGCACACCTTCAACGACCCGGACGACCTGCGGCGATTCCAGGCCATGGGCGCGCACGGCCTGTATACCGACCGCCTGTAGTCAGGCAGTGCTGAACAGGCAGACCGGGATCGACGCGGGTACTCTTGATTGAGGAACCGGCATATACTACCCGCCAGTATCGAAACCCACCACGTTCAGGGAGTCCGTCATGAAATCCCGTGCCGCCGTTGCCTTTGCCGCTGGCGAACCGCTGAAAATCGTCGAGATCGACGTCGCCCCGCCGAAAGCCGGCGAAGTGCTGATCCGGATCAGCCATACCGGCGTCTGTCATACCGATGCCTTCACCCTGTCCGGCGATGATCCGGAAGGCCTGTTTCCCTGCGTGCTCGGCCACGAGGGTGCGGGCGTCGTGGTCGAGGTCGGCGAAGGCGTGACTTCGGTGAAGCCAGGTGACCATGTCATCCCGCTCTACACCGCCGAATGCGGCGAGTGCCTGTTCTGCAAGTCGGGCAAGACCAATCTCTGCACCTCGGTGCGCGCGACGCAAGGCAAAGGCGTGATGCCCGACGGCACCACGCGTTTCTCCTACAACGGCGAGCCGATCCACCACTACATGGGCTGCTCGACCTTCAGCGAATACACCGTGGTGGCCGAGGTGTCGCTGGCCAAGATCAATCCCGAAGCCAACCACGAGCACGTCTGCCTGCTCGGCTGCGGCGTCACCACCGGCATTGGTGCGGTTCACAATACGGCCAAGGTGCAGGAAGGGGATTCCGTCGCCGTGTTTGGCCTCGGCGGCATTGGTCTCGCGGTGATCCAGGGCGCGCGCCAGGCCAAGGCCGGACGCATCATCGCCATCGACACCAACCCGTCCAAATTCGAGCTGGCGAAGCAGTTCGGCGCCACCGACTGCGTGAATCCGAAAGACTACGACAAGCCGATCCAGGAAGTGATCGTCGAGATGACCGGCTGGGGCGTGGACCACAGCTTCGAGTGCATCGGCAACGTCAACGTGATGCGCGCGGCGCTGGAATGCGCGCACCGCGGCT
>JAGRJX010000048.1:0-439 GCA_020442545.1 Lysobacterales bacterium | reverse complement strand
GGTCGAGGATTCGATGAAGGGCGACGTCCAGCTTGCGCCCTTCGTGACCCACAGCATGCCGCTGGACGACATCAACGACGCCTTCGACCTGATGCACCAGGGCAAGTCGATCCGCAGCGTGGTGCATTACTGAAAGCGGTGATTGGTGATTCGTGATTGGAAAGAGTCCAGAGCGAAGCATCGTCACCTCGTTTGTCCTGTTCTTCCGCCTACGAATCACGAATCACGAATGACGAATCACGATCTTCACCGTATCGAACGCCGCGCCTGTTTCGGCGGCTGGCAGGAAGTCTGGCAGCATCGTTCCGAGGTGCTGGATTGCGCTATGCGCTTCGCCGTGTACCTGCCGCCACAGGCCGAGGGCGAGCATGAAGCATTGCCGGTGTTGTACTGGCTGTCGGGTCTGACCTGCAGCGAGCAGAACTTCATCACCAAGGCC
>JAGRJX010000047.1 GCA_020442545.1 Lysobacterales bacterium | reverse complement strand
GAGGAACTGGCCTTTCATCGCGATGCGCGTCGTGACGACCTGATCGGCGAAGGGCTGTCGCCCGAAGCGGCCGAACGACAGGCGCGGATCGAGCTGGGGATGACCGAAACCCATCGACAGGCCTACCGCAAGGCGCGCGGCTTTGCCTGGCTGGATCGACTGGGCGGCGACCTTCGTTACGGTATGCGCAGCCTGCGCCAGCGGCCGGGATTCAGCCTGTCGGTGGTGCTGATCCTTGGCCTCGCCATCGCCGTGAACACGGTGCTGTTTTCGATCTACAGCGCCTACGTGCTGCAGCCGCCGAGGGTGGCGGTGGCGGATCGGCTGGTCGATATCACCCTGTATTCCGAGGACGGCCGCAGCCGCAACTGGCTGGAGGACGAGGAGCTGCAGCGCCTGCAGCCGGCGCTGGATTCGGTGCTGCAGTCGTCACTGGCGCGGCGCGAGTTCGGCGTTCCGGTGACAACCACGATCACCTCGAATGAACGCAAGGCGATGGTGTTTGCGCAGATCGTCAAGCCGGATTTCTTCCGCGTGCTGGGCGCAAGGCCGGCGATGGGTCGCGTGTTCGCGCCGGGCGAGGGCGAGGTGAAGGGCCGCGATCCGCTGCTGGTGCTGAGCAACTCCGGCTGGCGCAGCCTGACCGGCGCTGATCCCGATGTGGTCGGCAAGGCCATGGAGATCAATGGGCAGGCCTACACGGTGATCGGCGTGATGCCGCCGGATTTCGCTGGCATCGACGTGATTCTGCCCACCTTCTGGGCGCCTGCGTCCATGAGCGACCAGTTGCTGGGTGCATCGGGCGGCATGCAGCCACGGCCGTGGGTGGTGACTGGCGTGCTGGCTGCTGGCGTGCAGCCTGAACAGGTTGCCGCACGACTGACGACGGCGCTGGGCAACCTCGACCAGTCCAACGAAGCAGGCGAACGCTTCCGCGACGCCACGGTGACACGTCGCACCTCGCGGCTCGATGCCGGTGACGCCGAGGCGATGAAGATTGCCGCCTGGCCGATCTTCGCCGCCTTCGCACTGGTGCTGCTGGTGGCCTGCGCCAACCTTGCCAACCTGTTCCTCGCGCGCGCCACCGCGCGCCGCAACGAGCTGGCCATCCGCCTGTCGCTGGGTGCTTCGCGCGGCCGCGTGGTATCGCAGCTGCTGACCGAAAGCCTGCTGCTGGCGCTGGCAGCGGCGGCGCTGGCCTGCGTGATTACCGCGCTGGCGGTGGAGCCGGTGCATCGACTGGTGTTTGGCATGGTGCTGCGGTTCGGCATGGACATTGGCGCCGTGGACGCCGACTGGCGGGCCTTCGCCTACGCCGCGCTGCTGGCGATGCTGGCGGCCGTCACCTTCGGCCTGATTCCGGCATTGCAGGCGACCCGTGGCGATCTGGCCGGCGGCGTGCGTCGTGATGGCCATGCCTTCGGCGGACGCCTGCCGTCGCACCGCTTGCGCGGTGTGCTGATGACCGCGCAGATCGCCAGCAGCCTGCTGTTGCTGGTGGTCGCCGGGCTGATCGTCGACAACGCGCGCCTGGCTGATGATCTCGACGCCGGCTACGACCTCGAACGCGTGGTGCATCTGCGTTACCAGTCGCCGGATCCGGCGCTGCTGCAGCGTCTGCGTGAAGAGCCCGGCGTGCGCGAGGTAGCGGTGGTTGCCCGCGCACCACTGATGGGCGTGCTGGCGCGGCAGGGTGTCAGCATCGACGGTCGCACCGAAGTGGTTGGCAGCATGCAGACCGACGAGCACTACTTCGACGCGCTGGACATCGCGCTGCTGGATGGTCGTGGCTTCACCCGGCAGGAAGCCGAGGACGGTGCCGACGTCGCCGTGCTCAGCGCGGCCACGGCGGCACGCTGGTTCCCGGGACGCTCACCGCTGGGTGCCGTGCTGGAGATCGTGCCCGGCCGTGGTGACGATTCGCCGCCGCGCCATGTGCGGGTAATCGGCGTGGCGCCGGACGTGATCTCGCAGTTCTTCTTTCAGGGGCCGGACCACAGTCTGGTCTACCTGCCGGATGCATCCGGTGGGGAACTGCTGGTCGCCATTGATCGCCCGATTGGCCTGATGAGACAGCGCCTGAGCGATCTTTGCATCGATGCCGGCGGCTACTGCGACCCGAACACATTTGGTGATCTGGTTGGCATTCAGCGCATGCCGTTCGCGATTGCCAGCCAGGTCGCCGTGGTGCTCGGCGCGCTGGCGCTGCTGATCAGCTGCGTGGGTCTGTATGGCGTGGTCAGCTACCTGATCGCGCGCCGCACCCGCGAGATCGGCGTGCGCATCGCGCTCGGCGCGCAGCGCGGCGGCGTGCTGCGCTTCGTGCTCGGCGGCGCGCTGCGCCAGGTGCTGATCGGCATGGCCATTGCCCTGCCGCTGTGCCTGCTGCTGTCCTTCGCCCTGTCGCGGCTGATGCCGACGCTGTCGCTGTTCGGCTTCAACGCCTATGTGCTGACGCCCGCATTGCTGCTCGGCGTCGCCCTGCTGGCCACGCTGCGCCCGGCGTGGCGGGCGACGGCGATCAGTCCGATGCGGGCGCTGCGCGAGGAATAGGTATTCCGGGCTGATGTCTTGCCGGCGGCGGTGGCTGATAGAATCTGCCGCCCCCGTGTGTGGATCTTCGTGCATGAATTTCGATGATTTCAAGGTAAAAGCGGGTCAGTGGCGCAAGCGGTTGACCGAAGTCAAAACGAAAAATCCGCCTGACGGTTTCACGTGGTACGGATACGACATCCTGGCTAACGTCGATCATGTCGATGGTCTCCTCAGCGGAGATTCGCGTGACCTGCTTGCTCGCGTAGCCGGGGAACGCATTGCCGATATCGGTTGCGCCGACGGAGACCTTGGCCTGTTGTTCGCCGACCTTGGCCACGAAGTTGATCTGATCGACTGGCCCAGTACCAACTGGAACGGCATGCGTGGCGTGCGTCGATTGACCGGGCTGCTGGAGTCGCCAGCGACCGTTCATGAGGTGGATCTGGATTCGCAGTTCGCCCTGCCATCGGATCGTTACGGGCTGGTGGTGTTGCTCGGCATCCTCTATCACCTGAAGAATCCGTACTTCGTGCTGGACAAGCTGGCATCGCATACCCGCTACTGCCTGCTCAGTACGCGGATCGCGCGCTACACCAAGGCGCCGAAGACCGACATTTCGGAGCTGCCGGTGGCCTATCTGCTGACCCCCGATGAATGCAACAACGACGCGACCAACTTCTGGATATTCAGCGCCGCCGGGCTGCGTCGCATCGTCGAACGCTGTGGTTTCCGGATTGTGGCGATGCGTCAGCTGGGAGACGTCAAAGCGTCCAATCCGGCTGATGCCGAGCACGATGAACGCGCGTTTCTTATGCTGGAAAGCACGCGGATCTGACTGGCGTCAGCCCGCAGCCAATGACCTGTGGGCGCCGTCGGGCGACGGTTGCGTCGCTATAGCCGGCTCACAGCGCGCTCGATGGCGGCACGATCCGGGGCGCGGAGCAGGGCGGAGGCATGACGGCGAAGCTTGTGATGGTCGCTGTCGCGGATGATCTGGCGCACTTCCAGCATCGAGCCCGGATGCAGGCTGAAGTCGGTCAGGCCCAGTGCCAGCAGCAGGCGGGTCATTTCCGGATCCGCCGCCATTTCGCCGCAGACCAGCACCCGCTTGCCGTGCCGGTGGCCGAGCTTGATCACGTCGTGCAGCAGGCGCAGCACCGCCGGGTGCAGCGGCGAGTAGAGCTCGCCCAGCGCGTCGTTGTTGCGGTCGACAGCCAGCAGGTACTGCACCAGGTCGTTGGTGCCGATGGACACGAACTCCATGTCGCGGATCATCCGCGGCAGCGCCAGCGCGGCGGCGGGCACTTCGATCATGGCGCCCAGTTCGAGATGATCGGCGATCTCGTAGCCTTCGGTGCGCAGGTCGCGGGCGCAGTCGACGAATTCGGCGCGCACCGCACGAATCTCGTCGCGGCTGCTGATCATCGGCACCAGCAGTCGGATCGGCCCGTAGCCGGAAGCACGAAGCACGGCGCGAAGCTGGGTGCGCAACAGCGTCCGGTGCCTCAGCGACAGACGCACGCCACGCACGCCCAGCGCCGGATTCGGTTCGCTGGCCATGACCAGACCGGTGTTGTCGGCCTTGTCGGCACCCAGATCGAGGCTGCGGATGGTGACCGGCCGTCCGCGCATGCCCAGCACCACGTCGCGGTAGACGCGGAACTGCTCTTCCTCGTCGGGCAGCTGGTCGCGCTGCAGAAACAGGAACTCGGTGCGGTACAGGCCGATGCCGTTGGCGCCGAGGTCGTGTGCCTGCGCCACGTCCTCGCGCGACTCGGCGTTCGCGAACAAACGGATGTCGACGCCGTCCCGGGTGCGCGTGGCCTTCTTCTTCAGCGTCGCCAGGCGTTCCTGTTCGCGCTGGCTTTCGCGCTTGCGCTGGCGGAACTGGCGCAGATCGGCGGCATGCGGTTCGACGATCACCTCGCCGCTGCGGCCATCCACCATCATCGCGTCGCCGTCATTGACCTGCGCCAGCGCGTCGTGCGCGCCGACCACCAGCGGCAGGTGCAGGCTGCGCGCGAGGATGGCGCTGTGCGACAGCGGGCTGCCCTGCGCGGTGACGATGGCGACGATGCCGCGTTCGGCCAGCTGGGCGAGTTCCGATGGAGCGACGCTGTCGGCGACGAGCACGTCGCCGGCCAGACCCTGGACGGCGTCGCTGTCGCGTCGCTGCAGCGCCGCGTGCACCCGCCCGATCACATGATCGATGTCCTCCCGGCGTGAGCGCAGGTAGGGGTCGTCCATGTCCTCGAACACCGCCACCAGGCGGTCCCGCTGCAGCTTCAGTGCGTAGGGCGCGCTGAAGCGCTCGGTACGGATCATGTGATCGAGGGCCACCTTGAGCTCGGGATCGTCGAGCAGCATGGCGTGAAGATCGAGAAACTCTCCCATCTCGCGGGCAACGGTTCCGTGCAGCCGGTCACGCAGGGCGCCCAGCTCGTCACGGGCCCGATCAATGGCGACATGAAGGCGGGCCAGTTCGGCATCGATGCGACCCTTGCCAACGCGCTCTTCGGCGATGTCCAGGCCATGCGGCTCCCTGACCCGGGCTCGCCCGAGAGCGAGACCGCGGGATGCGGGCAAGGACTGGATCAGCCGCCTCAAGCGCGCCTCGGACGCAGGTGACGACGATCGGTCGTGCTGGCGGTGGCGGACTTCGTGAAAGCGTCCAGGTCAGTCCTCCTCGTCAAAGCGGCGCTGGAACAGGTCGATGGCTGCGGCCAGTGCCGCCGCTTCGTCATCGCCGTCGACGCGCAGCGTGACCGTTGTGCCCTTGCCGGCGGCCAGCAGCATCACGCCCATGATGCTCTTTGCGTTCACTTCGCGGCCGTTGCGGACAAGCACAGCGCGTGCCTCGAAGCCGCCGAGCAGCTGCACCAGCTTGCTGGCGGCGCGTGCATGCAGCCCCAGCCGGTTGATGACCTCGATCTCGCCTTCAAGCATGGCCTTCAATCACCCCGTTGCGTCCGCCACTCGCCGCCGTGCGCGCAAGTTCCGGCAGCGGCTGGTCGGCATAGTTGAGCGCCCGCAGCAGCATCGAAAGGTTGAGTCCGCTGATGCGTTCGGTTGGCGTGCCGAGTTGGCTGATTCGCGCTGCAAGATTGCTGGGCGAAGCGCCGTAGAGGTCGCAGAGAATCAGCACTCCCTGTCCCTGGTCGGCTTGACGCAAGGCACCACTGGCGGCGGCCAGACATTGCTCGGGCTGCTGCTCAAAGCCGAGCTCAAAGCAGACGACCGGCAACGGCAGCTTGCCCAGCATGCGTTCGGCGCTGGTCCTGATGGCTGCACCGATGCCCGGGTGGGTGACAAGAAGAATGCCGACACTCATGCAGGCATCTTAGCCGGGATTCAGGATATCTGGCCTGCGACCGGACAGAAACCGGCTGGATTCGGGCGGCCTGATGCCGAGCGATGCACGGGTTTGCGGGGTTCTGGCTTCGCCATGGCGATGCGGCGGGGTCTGTCGCCCCGGTCATTTCGCGATGTGCACGCGCTGACGAAGCTACTCCAGCTCGCGATGAAAGCTGACAACCGTGCCGTATGCCTTCTTGCGGCAGTGTTCGGCCAGAGCCTCGGCAAGGAACACCGAGCGATGGCGGCCGCCGGTGCAGCCAAAGGCGATGGTGAGGTAGCTTCGCGTCTCGGCCGCAAAGCGCGGCAGCCAGGCATCGAGGAATGCGGTGACGCCGCTTGCATATTCGCTGACGCGATCCTGGCGCAGGAGCCAGTCCCGGACCTCGGCGTCTCGGCCAGACAGGGGTCGCAGGCTGGGTTCCCAGTGCGGATTCGGCAGGCAGCGGGCGTCAAACACGAAGTCGGCGTCGGGCGGCACGCCGCGGCGGTAGGCAAAAGACTGGATCAGCAGTGACAGACCGTCATCCGCGCCGGCGGCCAGGTCGGTCACCACCCAGCGTCGCAGCTGGTGCACGTTCATGTCGCTGGAGTCCAGCACATTGCCTGCCAGCGCTCGCAGCGGGCCGAGGCGACTGCGCTCCTCGGCAATCGCCCGTGCCAGCGGCTGGCCCTGCTGGCTCATGGGGTGACGGCGGCGCGTGTCGCTGTAGCGCTTGATCAGGACTTCGTCGCGGGTGTCCAGGAAGATCAGCCGGTAATCGATGCCCAGTGCGCCGACCGCTGACAGCGACGTGGGCAGGTGGTCAAGGTCCCGAAGCCGGTTGCGCACGTCGATGCCCACGGCCATGCGCGGGTGCGAACTGTCGCCGTCGCGTACGCTGCGCACGAAGTCCGGCAGCAGTTCGGCTGGCAGGTTGTCCACGCAGTAATAGTCGAGATCCTCCAGCGTCCGCAGTACCACGGTCTTGCCGGAACCGGAAAGGCCGCTGACCACGATCAGCGGTGGCGTGTCGTTGCTGTCGCCTACCATGGTGCGAACCGCCGCATCTGGTGCGCCTGTCGATCCATGAAGGTCTGGGCGGTGTCGATGCCTTTGGTCTTGAGGATGTGCGAGCGCACGGCGGCTTCCAGCAGCACGGCGAGATTGCGGCCGGGCGCCACCGGCAGCGTGGTCTGGGGGATGTCGATGTCTAGCACGCGACACTTGCTGATGTCGCCCTGCAGGCGATCACCCGCGTCGATTGGTTCGCTGGCCCTTACCGGCTTCAGGTGGACAATCAGGCGGAGGTACTTGTTGGGTTTGACTGCGGTGTCGCCGAACATGGCGCGGACATCGAGGATGCCCAGACCGCGCACCTCCAGCAGGTCCTGCAGCATCTCCGGACAGGTGCCGTCGAGCACGTCGGGCGCAATCTGCGTGAACTCCGGCGCGTCGTCGGCGACCAGCCGATGCCCGCGACTCACCAGCTCCAGCGCCAGCTCGCTCTTGCCGCTGCCCGATTCGCCGGTGATCAGCACGCCAATCGAATAGACCTCCATGAATACGCCATGCATCGTCACCCGGCGGGCCAGGGCGCGCGCGAGATGGTACTGCAAGTAGGTCAGCAGCTCGTGGCCACGCTTGGGCGACACCCACAGGGGCGTGTCGGACTCCTCACAGGCGTCGCGCAGGTCGCTGGGCGCGGACTGATCCTTGCTGATCAACAGCGCCAGCGGCCGCGACGCGGTGATCTTTGCCAGCGCTTCCCAGCGGTGCCGCGGATCGAGGCCGTCGAGGTAGGCAAGCTCCTCGGTGCCAAGAATCTGCACCTTGTTCGGGTAGATGGTATTGAGGTAGCCGGCCAGCGACGGACGTCGCGACAGGTGGTCGCCAGACTCCAGCACCCGCCCCTCGCCCTTGCTGCCGGCGATCCAGCGCAGTTCGAGCCGCTCGCTGATCTGATCGTGCAGTTCGCGGGCGGTGATGCGCGTGTTCATGGGGGCGGGCTCACCGGACATGCGGGCGATTCGCTGCGCGCTCAGGCAACCGCGTGCGCCAGCTGCCAGTCCGACAGCAGCGCCAGCAAGGCGTCCCCGCTGGGGGCCGCACGCAGGTGATCGGCAAATGCGGCATCGCCGAACATTTCGGCCAGCTGGGACAGCAGCTGCAGGTGCTGGTCGGTGAAATGCTCGGGCACGGCAAGAGCAAAGAGCAGGTCTACCGGCTGGCCGTCGCTGGCGCCGAAGTCCACCGGTTCGGCCAGGCGAACTACCGCACCGATCGCGGTGCCGAGTCCGGCCGTACGCCCGTGCGGAATGGCGATGCCCTGCCCGAGCCCGGTTGATCCGAGCTTCTCACGGCCGCACAGGCTGTCGAATATCTGCCGCTCGAAGGCATCATCATCGTGGCCGTCGGCAAGCAGCCGGGCCAGGGTTTCGAGCAGTCGCTTCTTGCTGGTGACGCTGACCCCGACGCGAATGCGCGACGGGGCCAGCAGGTCGATCAGATGCATGGCTAGGTTGGCTCTGCGTGGTCAGCCGAACGAGGCGTTTCGTGCGGCGTTGCCGCCACGGTGATGGTCGGTGAGCTTTTCCTTGTGCTTGATCACCTGGCGGTCCAGCTTGTCGGCCAGCAGGTCGATGGCGGCGTACATGTTTTCGGCCTGCACTTCGGCAAACAGAGTGCGGCCGGAGAGCTGGATGGTGGCTTCAGCCTTGTGTTCCAGCTTCTCGACGGTGAGGATCGCATGGATGTCCAGAAGGTTGTCGAAGTGACGTTCAAGCCGCTCGAACTTGGTGTTGACGTACTCGCGCAACGCCGGGGTGACTTCAATCTGGTGACCGGTAATCTCGATCCGCATGTCTGGATCTCCTTGTCTGTGTGACAACCACATCGCCCGGTGCCGGGGCATCGGGGCCAATACTCTCAGGGGGGATGCTGCCATTGCTGGCAACGGAAGCCCAGTGCAGGGTGGACACCGGTGGTGGGGTGCCCCTGCCTGGCGCGCCAGTGCAAGTGCTGATTCGATCATCGGTCCCTAGCCGTGGCGCTGGCGCTCGTTGGACGAAGGGATGTTCATTGCTTCCCGGTATTTTGCCACGGTTCGACGGGCAACCGTGATGCCGTCCGTCTTGAGCATGGCGGCCAGCTTCGCGTCGGATAGCGGCCTGACCGGGTTTTCCGCCTCGATCAGGCGCCGGATCATGGCCTGGATGGCGGTGCTGGAGGCGCTGCCGCCGCCTTCGGTACTGAGGCTCGATGAGAAGAAGTGTTTGAACTCAAAGGTTCCGCGCGGGGTGTGCAGGTATTTCCGGGTGGTGACCCGGGAAATGGTCGACTCGTGCAGTTCCAGCTCATCGGCGATTTCACGCAGGGTCAACGGGCGCATGGATTCCGGACCGTGTTCCAGGAAACCGACCTGTCGGCGCACGATGGCCGTGGCGACGCGCAGCACGGTGTCGGCGCGGGTTTCCAGGCTGCGGATCAGCCAGCGTGCTTCCTGCAGCTGGCCGCGCAGGTAGTTGGCGTCGTCGCGGCTGGCTTCGCCGATCAGGCCTTCGTAGAGCCGGTTGATGCCCAGCTTTGGCCGTGCGCCGGCGGCGAGATGGACGCGCCAGACACCTTCGTGCCGGGCGACGTAGGCATCCGGGGTGACGTATTCGATGGTCTGCTCGCTGATTTGCGCGCCCGGACGTGGATCCAGACTGCGCAAAAGCTCCACGGCCTGTGTCACGTCGTCGGCTTCGGCGGCCATCTGCTTCGCCAGCTTTTCCGGACCGAGCCGGGCCAGGTCTTCCAGATGGTCGCGGGCGATGCGTCGGGCCATGCCCAGCGCGTCAGTGGCCTCATCCAGCGCCGACAGCTGTACGCAAAGGCATTCACTGAGGCAGCGTGCGCCGACGCCAATGGGGTCGAAACGCTGCACGCGGTGCAGGACCGCCTCCAGCTCGTGGTCATCGGCGTCGATCTCCGGCCGCAGCGCCTCGCGGATGGCTTCCAGCGGCTCGGACAGGTGGCCATCATCGTCGATGGCGTCGATCAGCGCCGTGCCAATGGCACGGTCGCGGTCGCTCATCGGCGTCAGGTTGAGCTGCCAAAGCAGATGCTCTTGCAGGCTGTCGGTGGTGCTGTCGACGCTTTCATGCGGTTCGCGGCCATCGGCGCCGCTGCCACTGCGCGGCGTGAATTCGTCTTCCCAGCCGGTATCCATGTCCAGTGACGGCTCGGCAATGGCCTCGACGTCGGGCTCGCCGGCATCGGCTGCGGCCGCGGTTTCGTGCGGATCGTCTTCCTCGGTACGCTCGCGCTCCAGCGATTCCGCCTCGCGGCGCTCCTCGGCGCTTTCCAGCATGGGATTGGACTCAAGCGCCATACTGAGCTCGGCTTCAAGCTCAAGCTGCGACAGCTGCAAGAGGCGAATGGCCTGCCGCAGCTGCGGGGTCAGCTTGAGCTGCTGGCTCATCCTGAGTTGCAGCGCCGGTTTCACGCCTGTGCTCTCCTTCGGAGGCTGTGATGGGTGATGGGTGATTCGTGATTGGCCAGGGCAAAACAGCAGCGGTCAGGATTCGTATCTCCGCTTCTGCTTCTGCAAATCACTTCTCACGCATCAGCAATCACCGCCGTTAGAGCCTAAAACTGTCGCCCAGGTAGACGCGACGGACTTCTGGGTTGGCCATTACTGCATCCGGCGCACCCTGCGTCAGGACCCGGCCTTCGTTGAGGATATACGCCCGGTCGCAAATGCCAAGGGTTTCGCGCACGTTGTGGTCGGTAATCAGCACGCCGATGCCGCGTTGCTTGAGGTGGCGCACGATTTTCTGGATTTCGCCCACCGAAATCGGGTCGACGCCGGCGAAAGGCTCATCCAGCAGCATCAGACGCGGCTTGCCGGCCAGTGCGCGGGCGATTTCGACACGCCGGCGCTCGCCGCCAGAAAGACTGGCACCCAGCTGTTCGGCAACGTGGCCAATCTGCAGCTCGTCCAGCAGTTCCTCGAGCTCGCGGCGGCGGCCGTTGGCGTCGAGGTCCGGTCGCAGCTCGAGGATGGCCAGGATGTTGTCGCTGACGCTGAGCTGGCGGAACACCGACGGTTCCTGTGGCAGGTAGCCGACGCCGCGGCGCGCACGGGCGTGCATGGGCAGTGCGGAGATGTTCTCGCCGTCGAGCAGGATTTCGCCACCGTCAGCCGCTACCAGCCCGACCACCATGTAAAAGCAGGTGGTCTTGCCGGCACCATTGGGGCCGAGCAGGCCGACCACTTCGCCGGCATCCAGCGAGCAGCTGAAATCATGAACCACGTCGCGAGCGCGGTAGCGCTTGCGCAGTGCGCGGGCGACCAGCATCAGGGCTGGGCGTCTTTGTTGCCGCTGCCCGGCAGGATGCGCAGGTTGACGCGACCGTTGCCTTCGCCGCCGCCCTCGATGCGACCGCTGGCGAGGTCGTAGCTGAGATGCTCGCCGCTGAGGCTGCCGCCGGGTTCGTCGACGGTGACACCGCCGTAGAGGTCGATGCGGTCGCCGGACAGGTCGTACTCGATGCGCCGGGCGCGGGCGATGGTGATGCCGCCGTCGTCCTTTTCCTGGCGCATGGTGGCCGGCGCGCCGGTGAGGGTGACGTGGGCGATCTCGCCGTTGGCCATCTTGACCAGCGCCTCGTCGGCGCGCACGTCCAGCGTGCCCTGGCTGATGCGCACATCACCGGAGAGCCTAGCGGTGCCGTCCTGCTGCAGCGTGGTGTCGGTGCGGTTGGCGCTGACGTCCATCGGCTGGTCGCGATCGCTGCTCCTGGCGACGGCAGCCGACGGCAGCAGAAACAGCGTCAGCAGTATGGCGGTGTGAATGGCAGCAGGGGCGTGGTGACGGCTCATGGCAGGCTTCACGGTGACTTCGGGGCGGCGGTCTGGAAGCGACCATCAAATTGCGAGAGCACGACGTGGCGGTCGTCCAGCTCCGCCCGCATGCCGTGGCCGCGCAGTATAGATCGGCCATCACGGATGGTCACATCGCTGTCGGTTTCGGCCACGTTGTCGTCCGGAAGAAAGCGGATATCCGGGCCGTACATGCGCAGCGGGGTGCCGGCGTCCGGTGGCGGACCGTTGATCACGTAGTCGTCGTAGAGGCGCAGCTGCTTGCCGTCGGCGGCGACCCAGGCGTGACCGGATTGCGCCTGCCAGCGGCCGCCGTCGGCATCGGGAAACTCGAAGCGCGGGCTGTCGATGTCCATCGTGCCAAGGAACGGATGCCGCGACAGCCGTGGTCCGCGCACCGAAAAGGACTCGCGACCGTGCTCGTCCATGGCGACCAGCTGAAAGTTCTCCAGGCTGTAGTCGGATCGCGGCGGACCGGTCAGTGGCGGTGCGCTGTCGTCATCGGTCAGCGACCAAAGCCACCAGCCGCTGACAAGGGCGAAGACCGCGAGCAGGATCAGCCAGCCGCGCTGGGTACCGGTCATTCGCCGCCGCCGGGCAGGTAGCGCTTGAGGATCGTATCGGCGTGGCCTTGCGCGAGCAGGATCAGGTCGCACAGTTCCCGGCCTGCACCTCCGCCGCCGCGAGCGGTGCTGCACCAGTACACGCGTTCGCGTACCCAGGCATGCGCATTGGCCGGTGCCGCCGACAGACCGACGTGTTGCAGCACCGGCAGATCCGGCAGGTCGTCGCCCATGTAGGCGACCTGGCCGGGTTCGATGCGCAGGCTGCGGGTCAGGTGTTCCAACGTTTCCAGTTTGTCACGCGCACCCTGGTAGACGTGGCGCAGGCCCAGTTCGCGCGCGCGCGACTGCACGACATTGCTTTCCCGCGCGGTGATCAGGGCGACTTCGATGTCGTAGTCGCGCAGCAGCTTCATGCCGAGGCCGTCAAGGACATGGAAGGCCTTGAGCTCGCTGCCGTCGCCATAGAGCAGTTTGCCATCACTCAGGGTGCCGTCGACATCGAAGGCGACCAGCCGGATGCGTGCCGCGCGTTCCCGCAGTTCCGCCGGAATCTCAGACGCGCTCAGATAGGCCATGACAATCCCCTGTTGGATGTGTGGTGGTCAGACCACGCGGGCCCGCAGCAGGTCGTGGATGTTCAGCGCGCCGACCACGTGGCGTTCCTCGTCGATCACCACCAGGCCGTTGATCTGGTGCGCCTCCATCAACCGCGCGGCTTCCACCGCCAGCCGGTCCGGGCCGATGGTCTTGGGCTCGCGCGTCATCGCCTCCGTGACCGGGGTGGCGCGCAGGTCGACCGCCGACTCGTCCAGCGCACGGCGCAGGTCGCCGTCGGTGAACACGCCGAGCAGGCGGTCTTCGGAATCGACGATGGCAGTCATGCCCAGGCGCTTGCGGCTCATCTCGACCACGGCATCGCTGAGCGAGGCATCGGGGCCAACGCGGGGCACTTCGACGCCGTCGTGCATGATGTCGCTGATGCGCAGCAGCAGGCGGCGGCCGAGGCTGCCGGCCGGGTGCGAGCGGGCGAAGTCCTGATCCGTGAAGCCGCGTGCTTCCAGCAGCGCGATCGCCAGCGCGTCGCCCATCACCAGTGCGGCGGTGGTGCTGGAGGTCGGTGCCAGGCCCAGTGGGCAGGCCTCGGCCGGCACGCTGACGTCGAGGTGGATGTCGGCCAGCCGTGCCAGCGTCGACTGCGGCCGCCCGGTGGCGGCAATCAGCACGTTGCCCTGGCGCTTCAGCACCGGGACGATGGTCAGCAGTTCGTCGGTCTCGCCGGAATTGGACAGCGCCAGCACCACGTCGGCGTCGGTGATCATGCCGAGGTCGCCGTGACTGGCCTCGCCCGGATGCACGTAGAACGCCGGCGTGCCAGTGGAGGCGAAGGTCGCCGCAATCTTGCGCGCGATGTGGCCGGACTTGCCCATGCCGATGGTGACTACGCGGCCCTGGCCGGCAAAAATCACCCGGCAGGCGTCGACGAAGGCTTGGTCAACCTGCGCCTTGAGCGCTTCCAGCGCCGCGGATTCCGTATCGATGACGCTGCGTGCGCTGGCCTTCAGCGCCGCCGGGTCGAGTTCGACCCTGGCGCCGCAGGCGGGGTGAAGGGGCTGGATGCGGGCATTCATTCGCGATCGGTCCGGGTCTGGAGTCGTTGCAGGGTTGGCAGGGGCAGGTGCCAGACGATCCCGGCTTTGCCAGACACGGCCTCCGGAACCGCCCAAATGCGCCGGCTCTGCTAAGATTTCCGGCCCATTCTAGCGCAGCTGCGGCCCCGGCATCGGGCGATTTGCCCGGCAAAGTCCGCAACGTTCAGGTTCCCGTCGACGCCCTGAGCCATGACCCCGAATTACGCGCCGCGCCGCCTGATCGCCGTTGCCGGCGGGCCGTTCCAGTGGATACCAGCATGATGAATCCAGAAACCATCCAGCAACTGATCGAAGCCGGCCTGCCCGGCGCACGCGCCGTGGTGCGCGGCGCTGACGGCGTGCATTTCGAGGCCGAGGTCATCTGTGCCGAATTCGCCGGCAAGCTGCCGCTGGCCCGCCACCGCATGGTCTACGCCACGCTGGGCACCCGCATGGGCGGTGAGATTCATGCGCTGGCGCTGAAGACGCTGACCCCCGACGAGGCCGCCGCCTGATGGCGAAGATTCAGATCAACGGTGGCACCGCGCTGGACGGCGAGGTGCAGATTTCCGGCGCCAAGAACGCCGTGCTGCCGATCATGGCGGCCGGCTTGCTGGCCGAGGAGCCGATGGAGATCGGCAACGTTCCGCACCTGCACGACGTCACCACCACCATGGAACTGCTCGGCCAGATGGGCGTGCAGCTGGTGCTGGACGAAAAGATGAAGGTGCAGATCGACGCGCGCGGCGTGGACAGCCACATCGCACCTTACGAGCTGGTCCGGACCATGCGCGCCTCGATCCTGGTGCTTGGCCCGCTGCTGGCGCGTTTTGGCGAGGCCGAGGTGTCGCTGCCGGGCGGCTGCGCCATCGGCTCGCGTCCGGTTGATCAGCATATCCGTGGCCTGCGCGCGCTTGGCGCCGAGGTTATCGTCGAGAATGGCTACATCCGCGCCAGGGCAAAGCAACTGCGTGGCGCGCGAATCGTGATGGACATGGTCACCGTCACCGGCACCGAAAACATCATGATGGCCGCCGCGCTGGCCCGTGGCACGTCGGTGATCGAGAACGCCGCGCAGGAGCCCGAGGTCGTTGATCTCGCCGAATGCCTGAACGCCATGGGTGCGCGGATCAGCGGGGCCGGCAGCAACAGCATGACCATCGAAGGCGTGGATCGCTTGGGCGGCTGCGTCTATGACGTGCTGCCCGACCGCATCGAGACCGGCACCTTCCTCATTGCGGGCGCGATCACCGGTGGTCGCGTGCTCTGCCGCAACACCCGCGCGGACATCCTCGATGCGGTGCTGGTCAAGCTGGAAGAAGCCGGCGCGTACATCAACGTCAGCGACAACACCATTGAATTGAACATGCAGGGCCGTCGCCCGAAGTCGGTCAGCCTGACCACCGCGCCGTATCCGGCGTTCCCCACCGACATGCAGGCGCAGTTCGCCGCGCTCAATATCGTCGCCGACGGCGTCGGCGTGGTCACCGAGACCATCTTCGAGAACCGCTTCATGCATGTGCAGGAGCTGCAGCGCCTCGGTGCCGACATGCGCGTGGAAGGCAAGTCGGTGATCATCCGCGGCGTCGAATCCGTCACCGGCGCCCCGCTGATGGCGACCGACCTGCGCGCCTCGGCGAGCCTGGTGCTGGCCGGTCTCGTCGCCCAGGGCGAAACCACGGTTGACCGCGTCTACCACATCGATCGCGGTTACGAGAACATCGAGGAAAAGCTCGGCGTGCTCGGCGCGAAGATCCGGCGACTGCCGAACTGAGGGTCGCGCGGTGCCGCGCCGGCACAGCGTCCGCCAGGCCGTTCGCAGCCGCACACCGGTCGGACGGAATCGGGCGGTCGCGGCGTTGCCTCTGATCGCAAGCGATTGAATCTGCAGGCCATCCGTCGCTGGCAGGCTTCTTGCTTTTGCATCTGGAGCAACTGGAGCAACTGGAGCAACTTGAGGCAACGCAATGAAATGGTCGATGGTGATGCAGTATCTTAGAGGATGGCACATCAGCGTGCGCCGCCTGCTTTCGGCACGTGGTTATTCGGCGCTGGTGGTGATGACTCTGGCGCTCGGCGTCGGAATGAACAGCGCCGTGTTCAGCGTGGTGCGCACGCTACTGCTCGACGCGCTGCCTTACCCCCAGAGCGGTCGGCTGCTTAGCCTGGCCGAGCAGGGCTCGCCCGACGATCTGCTGCCGGTCACGGTGGCCTACGGCACCTTCGTCGACTGGCGGGAGCGGTCGCAGGCCCTGCAGTCCGTGGCCGCATATGCCGGCTGGACCCCGACCTCGGCCACCCCGATCGGGGCCGAGCGGCTCGCTGGCATGCGCGTCACCCACGAATTCTTCTCCACACTGGGGGTCGCTCCGGCGCTCGGTCGCGACTTCAGCGCCAGTGACGATCACTGGGACACCCGCAACGACGCGGTGATCGTCGACCACGGCTACTGGCAGAGCGTGCTCGGCGGCGATCCGGACGTGATCGGCAGGTCGATCGAACTGTCCGGTCAGAGCGCGACCGTCATCGGCGTTCTGCCGCGCGAATTCCAGCCGCTCGGCTTCAGCAGCCACGGCAAGCCTCCGCGTGTGTGGGCGCCGCTCGGCTACGAGGTCGACAAGTCGTTTGCCTGTCGGACCTGTCAGCATCTGCGCGCCATCGGCCGACTCGCCGACGACGCCGATCTGGACCAGGCGAGCAGTGAACTGCACGGCATCCAACAGCGCCTTGCTGCCGCCTATCCCGCCGACTACCCGCCGACCGCCAGCGTGCTGGCGCGGCCGCTGAACGAGGCGCTGGTCGGGTCGTTCTCGCGCAAGCTGTGGCTGCTCTATGCGGCGGCCCTGCTGGTGATGGCGATCGTCTGCGCGAATGTTGCCGGCATGTCGAGTGCCCGGGCCATCGCGCGCCGCCGGGAGCTGGCCGTGCATGCGGCGATCGGCGCTGGCCGTCGCGCGCTTCTCGGTCAGGTGCTGCGCGAATCCCTGCTGCTGTCGCTCACGGGGTCGGCACTCGGACTGCTGCTTGGCGCGGGCGGCCTGGAGCTGTTCCGCAGCCTGGCGCCGGAGGCCTTGCCGCGGATGTCCGATATCGATATCGACGCGGGCATCGTCGGCTATACAGTCTGCCTGGCGACCCTGACCGGCCTGCTGGCCGGCGCGCTGCCGGCCTGGATCGCTGCTCGCAGCGATCCGCTGTTGGCGCTCAAGCAAGGCAGCAGCGCTGCGTTGGGTAGCCAGCCACACCTACAGCGCTGGCTGGTGGCCGGGCAGGTTTGCGCTGCCGTGGTCGTGGCAAGCTGCGGCGCGTTGCTGCTGCGCACCTTCGTTGCCCTCGGTGACGTCGATCCAGGCTTCGACGCGGTCGGAGTGGTCACCGCATCCACCCAGCTCAGTGCGCGCTATCCGGACAACGCATCGCGGCGTGCTGCACAGGACGAACTGCTGGCGCGGCTGCAGGCGGTGCCCGGCGTCGACGCCGCTGCGATTGCGAGCACACTGCCGCTGGCGGGATTCGATCGTTCCGGATTCCAGCGCCGCGACGTGCCGATACCTCCGTCGGAGGCGCCGGATACCGACGTCTATCGGGTCTCCACCGGCTACTTCGACAGCATGCGGGTGCCGTTGCTCGGCGGCCGTCTGTTCACTTCGGCAGACAGCGCCGAGGTGGCCCGGGTTGCGCTGGTCAATAGCACGCTCGCCAGCAGTTTCTGGCCCGGCCAGAACGTGATCGGCAAGCAGATCCAGCTGGGCGGCCTCAATCCGGAGGCGCCGTGGGTGACCGTGAT
>JAGRJX010000302.1 GCA_020442545.1 Lysobacterales bacterium | reverse complement strand
GCCTGGTTCCATCTCTCGCAGGACGAGCATTCGAACGGCTGCTGGTCGGCAGGCAAATCGCTGTCTGGCGACGCCGCCAGCAACAGCACAGACAGAAAGTGCGGGGCAAGCATCAGACAGGCTCCGGACAATGCGGTGGGCTCGTGTTGAGCGTTGCCTCAGTGTGACGCAGCGCCGATGACCGGAAAGGGCTTGGATATGGCAATTCGCGGGCAGTGGTCAACGCGCGCCGATATTGTCTGCCGGACCCACGCGGGGCGTCGCTGACAGTGGCGATCCGCTGACAGGAGCGGTGGCCGGGGCGATGAAGTCCAGCGGCGCCAACGGATTCGGGATTTCATAGCCCGATGGTCCATCGAGATCACTGCCGGCCGCGCCGTCGATGTCGCTGGCGGTCTGCACGCTCAGATCGAGGCTGTCGAAGCCGGACAGGTTCGCGTAGCCGGGATTTCCGCTGCCAAACACGGTTCCTGTCCAGTCTTCGGGGAAATAGCCGGCGGCGATGCTGTCGCTACCGGATGGCACCCAGTTGTTAGTGCCGGCTACGGCAATGCTGCCATTCACCCACGCGGCGTCATCGCGCTGGATGCGCAGCGGCGTGGTGTCGCCGCCGACGCGCGCGAACACGTTGTTGGCGAGGTAGGCCGACTCCAGCGAATCGAACCAGCGGATAAGCGGCTGATATTCATTGAAACCGGGACCGACGATCAGCGTGTTGTGGACGAAGCGCACGCGGCCGCGCAGATCACCGGTGGCGTCGCCGCCCAGGCGCACACCAGAGTAGTTGCGATGCACCAGCACGTTGCCCACCACGTCGACATTGATGCCGGGCACGGACTCATACTCCTCGTAGCCGTTCAGCTCTATCGTGTAGTAGACGTCGCCATCAACGCGCGTGCCGGTGTCGATCCAGTTGTAGTAGATCTCGTCGCGCTCGGAGCGGCTCTTGATGCCGTTGCCGCCGAAGTCGTGGATGTAGCTGTGCTGCACGCGCAGACGCGAGCCGGGGTAGCGGTCTCGATCGGTGGCGATGTAGACGGGGTGTTTGAGCGCTTCGCCCGCTGGCTGGCGACCGGCGTGATCAACTTCGACGCGGTCGATGGTCAGCGAGCCGCTGTAGTTGTCGGCGCCGAGAATGCCGTGACGCGAGCAGTCGTGCACATGGCTGTCGCGGATGGTGACGTCGTTGGCTTCGTTGCGGATGCAGACCTCGCTGCCAGCGGTGACATCGATGTTCTCGAACACATAGTGGTGCGCGCCGCGGAAAGAAACGCTGACCGTTCCGCCGGCGATCTCCGGACGCTGCCCGCTGATCGTCAATCCTCGAACGGTGATCGGCGCCAGCGGAAGCCCGGCCCGTTGGAACTCGACCGGCGCATAGCTGTGGTTGCCGTCGACCTCGACGATGTCGCCGGCCCGCAGCAGATCGGCGACTTGCGTGAGTTCGGTGTAGGTGCGTCCCGGTCCGACCTGGAAGGTCATCGGCGCGCGCTCGTCGTTGCGCGTGCGGATCAGGAAGTCGGCAATCGCATTGCCCCCGTCGTACAGGTAGACCCAGTTGACGTCGTCGATGGTCATTGGTGCGCTGGCGCGAACTTCCACCTCGTCGTTGTTGGCGACGACGACCGGTGGGTCGACCCAGTCGCCGCCATTGATGCGGAACTGCGCGCCGCGATAGGGCTCATCCAGCGTGAGCGTGCCGGCGATATCCACCAGCCGCAGGCAGGCGGATGTCACCAGCTCGCCGGCAGTCTGCCCGTTGGCGCTGGGGAAATTGAACGTGGACTGCACGCTCTTCTCCACGCAGGCGGTGTTCAGCTCAGCCTCGAAGCCGTTGTCGAAGATTCGCGTCTCGACACCGGCGAAGGCGGCGCTCGGAAGCAGCAGGAGAACGAGCAGTGGAGCGCCGTGGCGCGATGAACTGACAGGCGGCATGACGGTTATCCGGACGGGTGATCAATGCCAACAATGCGCGGCGCTGGCGAAAGCGCACGGCAAGACCTTATTCCGAGACCGTGTCGCCCACCGGCTTCAGCCGCGACGGGATGATCATGTTGCAGACGCTCAAGTGGTCCGTCGGGTCGAGGAACCAGTCTTCGGCACGGTGGCGGCGGGCCTGGATAAGTTGCCTGAAGGTGTCGCTGTCGGTTTTCATGATCTGGATCGACTGGCGCTGCTCTGCCGGGACATCTGACGCCAGCTTGATCGAGGCGATGCTGGTGCGGCGTGACGGGTCCTCGTAGAAGCCGAGCGGGCCCTTGCCACGCGGCAGGGTCGACAGCAGCTCCATGCCGGCCCAGACCTGGCCCACCAGCGTGACGTTGCGATCCAGGTGGCGCGGCGCGTGCCCGATGATCACGTAAAGCTGCGCGCCGTTGCCGCTGTCAGGTTCCATGCCGCGGGCAACGCCGACGGTGCCGTAGCAGTGCGTCATCCAGGCGCGACCCTCCGCACCGTCGCGACCGACCGGGAAGCCGCCGGAGAAGCCGGTCTGTGCAGCGTAGCTGTCCGCATCGGGCAGAGCGGTGAAGGGCAGACCTTCGGCCTTGCGGAAGTACTCGCCAGCGACTTTGGCCTTGGCCTTGCCGATGGACTTCGGCGGGTTCTCCGAATCGTCCGCATTGTCGGCGTCGGGGTCGCCCCACTGCACCACGTAGTTGTCCTGCGAGCGGATGATGGCGAGACCGTCGAAATAGCCGTCCTTCACCAGGGTGCGGATGTTGTCGACGCCCATCGGTGCGAATTGCGGCGCCAGCTCGATGACCACGCGGCCACCGGGCAGGTCCATGTACAGGGTGTTGTCAGGGTCGAGGTCGCGCCAGTCGCTGTCCTTGGCGGACTCCATCACCGACGCCATGGTCGGTGCTGCCGGCTTGTCAGGCTTTGCCTCTTCCGCGGCGAAAGCGCCGCCGCAGACAATGGTGGCGATGACGATGGCAAGCAGGCTCTGGCAAATCGGATG
>JAGRJX010000301.1 GCA_020442545.1 Lysobacterales bacterium | reverse complement strand
AAAAACTCGGCATCACCTTCCGCGCTCTTCGCTACAAGCTGAAGAAGCTCGGCATCGACTAGTTCCTGACGATATGCCTTTGGCAGGACATGCGGCGTCCGGGCCGAGCAGATCAGTCCGCAATACCTGGGAACGCGATCACCATGTTGAGACGGGCAGCACCGAACCTGACGGTTCATACCGGCGAGACAATCAGACCAGCAAAGCCGACCCTGATTCTCGGGATGCCGCTTCCGGTGTTCGTTTGCGGCCTCATCGCGCTGGTGATCCGGTTCGCGCATCTCTCGCTGACGATCGACAATCCGCTTCGATACCAGCCTGCTCCCGACGAAGATTTCTACCTCACATTCGCTGCGGCGCTCGTCAGCGGTGACGCTTCACACGCGATCTATGGCTTCATGGATCCCCTGTATGGTTACGTAGTGTGGGCGCTTGGTGGAGATCGTTTCGGCATCACCATCACCCAGATCCTGCTCGACTCCGCAACAACTTCCGGCATTGCATTGTTGGCTTTGCGTTGGCACAGCCAGTCGGCCAGCTGGATCGCGGGACTCGGCTATGCGCTCAGCGCAGTGGCAGTCATGTACACCGGCGCCGTCCTCAAAGCCCCATGGGTTGCGGCCATGCTCACCCTCTGGCTGGGCATCGCCTGCCGGGCATGGCGAGATGGCTCACCGGGAAGCTGGATCGTGCTCGGCATTCTTGGCGGCGTTGCGGCCGCGCTTCGCAGCAACCTGATCGCACTCAACCTCCTGATGCTCTGTGTCCTTCTCCGGGAAGGCATGCGCAACCAGTTCAGCCCAACCCAACGGCCACTCGTCTGGCGTCGGCCGATGTGGCTGCTGGCAGGGCTGTTACCGGTCATGATCGCACTGGGCATGCATCACTACGAAACGACGCAGCGCTTCAGTCCGCTGCCGGTCAATGGCGGGATTGTCCTGCACCAGATCTACAACTCCGACAACCCGGACGCCCGGCAATTCGCGCCAGCGTTTGTCAGCAACCCCCACCCTCGCGAGATCTGGTATGGCTACAGCGCGGAAGCCGAGCGACGCGCTGCCCGCCCGCTGACGCCTGGCGAAGTGGACGCATACTGGCGGCTGGAGGCCCTGCGATACATCGCGCACGAACCTCTCAATGTCGCCCGGAACATGACCCGGAAATTCCTGGAGCTGTTCGGCGCCAGCGAGAGACCCAACAACCTCTCAATCAACGATGAACGCCGGTTCTCCACCGTCCTGCGCTGGCTTCCGGACAGCGTCGGCCTCTGGACCGCGCTTGCACTGGCCGGACTCTGGACGCTGCGACGACGACCCGATGCCCGGGTGATCGCCATTCCAGTGGTGGTGGTATTCAGCACGTTCATTATGTTCTATGCCGAGTCCCGTTTCCGCTTCCACCTGCTACCCATTTCCTGCGCCTTGTCCGGTGTCGCGCTGGCGGAAGCCTGGATTCGCCTGCGCGCCGGCGCCTGGGCGTCATCACTACGCCTCATCGCTCCACCCTCGCTCCTGTCGATCATCGTGTCAGCCATGCCCTCGCTATCAGCCGCGCCCCTGGTCGACTGGGAGCGCATCGCCCAGGGTTACGTCAACATGAATCAGACCGAACCTGCCCGGCTGGCGCTCGAATCCTGGGAGGCGGAGCAAGGCCAGACCGGAGACATGCTGCGCATCCGGGCGATGGTTCACTACCGAACCGGCAACCTGGGTGCCGCCATCGACGACAATCGCGCAGCGATTCGCCTCAACCGCCAGGATTCCACGGCCTGGTTCAATCTCGCCCTGGCGCTCGACAGCAATGGCGACAAGCGCGGCGCATTGGACGCTGCCGAGGCCGCCGCCGGCATCAATCCCTCACCGCGCAATCGTCTGCTATGGGCAACCGCGCTTGAGTTCGCCGGCAGGCAGGCCGAGGCCGGGGCGATCTATCAGGACATCCTTGCCGACAATGGCGAGACTGCAACCCCGATTGAACGACAGCATGCGCTGGATGGGCTCCAGCGCATGCGGAACGGGCCCGACAACGCGACGCACTGAACGCCCGGCCGCCTTGAAGATCCGTCACTGACGATAAAGAATCCCCGGAAACCCGGACAAGCAGGGATCACCGATCATGAGCCGTTGGAAAGCCGCTATCACGCACCTGGCCATCAGCGCATTGATAGCCATCTGCGTCATCACTGCGTTGTACCTGGTCTGGTACCCGCCCCCCCTGTTCCAAGCATCCGGGCTGGGCCGCTTCCTGCTGATACTGCTTGGCGTCGACGTGGTGGCTGGGCCATTGCTGACGTTCGTGGTCTATCGTTCCGGGAAACGCGGGCTACGCCTCGACCTGTCATTGATCGCACTGGCGCAATCCATTGCCCTCGCATACGGGTTGCATGTGATGTGGGAGGCCAGACCGGTGTACTACGTCGCTGCAGCCGGACGCGTAACCGTGATCACCGCCAACGACATCCCCGCCAATGAACTGGCGTTAGCGATGGATTCCGGGTTCGTACCGCTACCGGCTTTCGGAGCACGCCTGATCGGCGCCATGGTGCCAAGCGATGCTGCTTCGAGACTGGAACTCATGCAGGAATCCCTGTCGGGGGGATCAGACTTGGAGCAGCGCCCGCGCTACTACGTCACCTACCCGAAAGTATCTTCGGACATTGCCCGGCGCGGACTTCCCCTCGACGCGCTTCTCAAAGCCGATCCGGCTGGAGCCGCAAACATCAAGTCGGTTCTGCGCGCCCATGACATGACCCAGGAGGATGTACTGTACCTGCCTGCGAAGGCATCCCAACGCTTCATCGTCGCCCTTGTCGAGAAGCACACCGGAGCGTGGGTCGGCTTCGCTGACGCCAACCCATTGGCGGTTGTGGACGCAGACACCGCCAGCCCATAGGCAGCGGAGAATGACGCGGATACCGGGTCCGGATCGCGGAAAGGACGCAAGGCGTCACTTTGTGACCAAAAATTTTCACGATGCTGCGAGTCTTTGAAAAGAAATGTGACGCCGTCCCAAGGCCCTGTGGCAAGGCATCCGGAACACCGGACGGCATCTGCATATTTCATTGATTTTAAAGACAATAGCTTCGAGGCTTTGACACATGGCATGAAGCCTGCTTTAGTCCACCTGCACGCATGCCGGTTGTTCGGCAACCCACGGACCGGGAAACCGGCTACCCAAGTGCGTGACACGTGAAAATCACACCAAATGGGGATCCACCATGAAAAAGATGCAAGGCTTTACCCTTATCGAACTGATGATCGTCATCGCCATCCTCGGCATCCTGATGGCTATCGCCATCCCGGCCTACCAGGACT
>JAGRJX010000300.1 GCA_020442545.1 Lysobacterales bacterium | reverse complement strand
CTTGCCGCCCGGCGCGGCGCAGGCGTCGAGCAGGCGATCACCGGGCTGCGGATCGAGCAGCTCGGCGGCGAATTGTGCGGCACCGTCCTGAACGGTGATGCGGCCATCGGCCCAGCCGGGCAGCCGCGCCGGCGAACCGCCTTCGAGCAGGCAGATGGCGTGATCCGGGCGATCCGGGATTCGCCATGCGTCGTTTTCGAGATCCAGCACGGCGACGTAGCCCGCACGCGGGTCGACAGCGCTTGACGCATCGTCACGCAAGCGAAGCCACAGTGGCGCCGGACGATGGTTGGCAACGAGAACATCGCGGGCCAGCGCCTCGCCCCAATCGGCGATCAGCTGTTCGCGCAGCCAGTCGGGATGTTCGTGGTGCGATTGCGCGGCAGCATCGGCCTCGCGATTCAGCGCCTCGCGCTCACGAAGATAGCGGCGCAGCACCGCATTGACCAGCCCTGAAAGGCGCGGCTGCCGCAGCTGGCGCGCGGCGTCAACGCTGGTGGAGATCGCCGCATGCGGAGCCAGCTCCAGTGCATCGAGCTGGGCCAGGCCCGCCAGCAGCAGACTGTCCAGTGGTCGCGTTCGCGCCGGCAGCGGCTTGTCGAGCAGACGGTCAAGCAGCTGCCGATAGCGTCGGGCGCGGCGCATCACCGCCAGCACGATGGCTTCCAGCAGCGCACGGTCGCGCTGGTCATCCAGCTTCTGCTGCGCGGCGGACAGCACGCCCTTCATCGAACGTCCGTCGACCAGCACGGCATCGATCACCTGCGCGGCAGCCGCACGAACGGCTGCGCCCGCCGCAGGTTGCTGCGATGCCTGGCGCGCGCGCTTCACCCGCGACGCAGTTCAGGACGCGAATTGAGGTAGTCAGCCGCCGGCATCGGGCGACCACCGGGCCTCTGCACCTGCAGCAGGCGCAGTACGCCGTCAGCACAGGCGACATCGATGCCATCTCGACCGGCACGGAGCACCGTGCCCGGTTCGGCATCGCCAGCCGCCGCATCCAGATCACGGGCCGCATGGACGCGCAGGCGCTCGCCGAGCAGCTCGACCTCGGCCACCGGCCACGGGCTGAAGGCGCGAACCTTGCGCGCCAGCTCGATGGCCGGCGCATTCCAGTCCAGCCGTGCCTCGGCCTTGTCCAGCTTGTGCGCGTAGGCGATGCCGTCCTCCGGCTGCGGCTGTGCCTGCGGCCTGATGTCGGATTTCAACAGCTTCAGACCATCGGCCAGCACCTCGGCGGACAGCGTCGCCAGCCGGTCATGCAGCGTGCCCGCCGTGTCGTCCTCGAGGATCGGCGTGGGCTGGCTGAGCAGCACCGGGCCGGTGTCGAGGCCGGATTCCATCTGCATCAGGCAGACGCCGGTCTCGCGGTCACCGGCCTCGATGGCACGCTGGATCGGCGCCGCGCCACGCCAGCGCGGCAGCAGTGATGCGTGCAGGTTCCAGCCGCCGTGTGCGGGGATATCCAGCACGGCCTGCGGCAGGATCAGCCCGTAGNNCGTAGGCGATCACCACCAGCAGGTCGGGCCGCAGTTCGCGTAGCGCCTGCTGCGCCTCCGGATCACGCAGGGTCTTCGGCTGACGGACTTCGACACCAGCCTGCAGCGCGCGCTGCTTGACCGGGCTGG
>JAGRJX010000299.1 GCA_020442545.1 Lysobacterales bacterium | reverse complement strand
CATCGCGATGAAAGGCCAGTTCCTCGTCCAGCTCCTGGTTCACGGCATCGCGGCCGGAAAGCACGGACCACCATTCGCGGAGTCGATTCAGCATGGGATCGCCTCCAGAGAGCGTGTATCCAGCACGCGATGCATGGCTTCGACCAGGCGCTGCCAGTCCGCCGTGTCAGCCTTCAGCCGCTGACCGCCCGCTGCTGTGAGCGTGTAGAACTTGGCGCGGCGATTGTTCTCCGAAACACCCCACTCGCTGGTGACCAGGCCCTGCCGCTCCAGTCGCGCCAGCGCCGGGTACAGCGCGCCCTGCTCCACCAGCAGTACGCCGGCCGACGCCTGCTGGATGCGCAGCAGCACGCCGTAGCCGTGCTCGCGCCCCAGCGAAATCGCCTTCAATGCCAGCAGCTCCAGCGTGCCGGGCACGATCGCCGCGCTGCTGTGTGTCGGATTCTTGGTTGCCATGCCTGCCTCCTGGGTGGTCGCCACCGGGTATCGATCCCATTCCCTGGCGGCTGACCTAAGTTGCTTAGGCAAGCCTAGCGCCCTTTCTCCTAAATCACCAAGGAAAGAAGTCATGGTCTATGCAACCCTGTGGTGCGAGCGCCTGCAAGTCGCAACGGCAAACAATCGGTGCATCCGCGATAATGCGCGCGATTCCCCGGAGGCGCGCATGTCCCACCGCAACCGCCACGACCAGACCGCCCAGCAACTCAAGCTGCTCACCGACGCACTGGAGTCGGGTCGCCATGGGCCGGTACGACGGCTGGTCAACACGCTGTCGCCAGCCGAGATCGGCAACCTGCTGGAGTCGTTGCCGCCGGCCAAGCGCGAGATCGTCTGGGGCCTGGTTGACCCGGAAGATGACGGCGAGGTGCTGGTCCACGTCGGTGATGAGGTACGCGAAAGCCTGCTCGCCGGCATGGATCCCGAGGAAATCGTCGCGGCGGCCGAATCGCTGGACATCGACGACCTTGCCGAACTGGTCGACGACCTGCCGGGCACGGTCATCGACGAAGTTCTCAAGTCAATGGATCGCGAGAACCGCGAGCGACTGGAGCAGGCCCTGTCCTACCCGGAGGACACCGCCGGCCGTCTGATGAATCCGGACGTGATCACGGTGCGCACGGACGTCACCGTGGATGTCGTCCTGCGCTACCTGCGGCTTCGCGGCGAATTGCCGGACAGCACCGACGACCTGTTCGTGGTCAGCCGTCGGCATCAATACCTGGGCCGCCTCTCGCTGGCCACGCTGGTGACCGCCGAACCGTCCTCGCCGATCAACGAGCTGATCGACGGGGAAGAGCCCGCGCTCCACGTCGGCATGTCCGCGGCGGGGGTTGCCACACAGTTCGAGAACTACGACTGGGTCAGCGCGCCGGTCGTGGACGACAACAACACGCTGATGGGACGGATCACCATCGATGACGTGGTCGACATCATCCGCGAGCAGGCCGAACATCAAGCGCTCGGCGCCGCCGGACTTGATGAGGACGAGGACCTGTTCAGCCCGGTGCCGCGCGCCGCGCGGCGCCGCGCGATCTGGCTGGGCATCAACCTGTTCACCGCATTCCTGGCCGCGTCGGTAATCGGGCAGTTCGAGGCCACGCTGGAGAAGGTGGTCGCACTTGCCGTGCTGATGCCGATCGTTGCGGGCATCGGCGGCAATGCCGGCGTCCAGGTTCTGACGCTGATGGTGCGCGGACTGGCACTGGGCCAGGTCGGCTCCAGCAACGCCGCCATCCTGCTGTGGAAGGAACTCCGCATAGCCCTGATCAATGGGCTGCTGATTGGCGGGATCGTCGGGCTGATTGCGTTCCTGTGGTTTGGCAAGACCCTGCTGTCGATGGTGATCGCGCTGGCGCTCGTGCTCAATTTCTGCGCCGCCGCGCTGGCGGGCATCCTGTTGCCGCTGCTGCTCAAGCGCATGAACGTCGACCCTGCCGTGGCCGGCACGGTGGTCGTCACGGCGGTGACCGACGTCATGGGCTTCTTCTGTTTCCTCGGACTGGCTACCCTGATTCTGCTCAACTAGATCTGATCAACGAGTTCTGCTCAACGAGCACCTGTCAACGCTACGCAGACGGGCCCCGGTCCGCGCAACCCGCTCCGATCAAATGCCGCTGATTCCCCTGCAGCTTGCGACCGCCGCAATCCTGATCCACTCACCAACACAAGCCATCCGCCATCATGACCGACCACGAACACGACACCGCCGCGCCCATCGAACCGGCCAACAGCGAACTTGGCGAACTGCAGCTGACCACCACCGAGGCGCGCATCCTCGGCTGCCTGGTGGAAAAGGAAGCCACGACACCGGACCAGTACCCGCTGACCCAGAACGCCATCCTCACCGCCAGCAACCAGAAAACCAGTCGTGATCCGGTGATGAACCTGGAGGCCGGTCAGGTCGGCCATGCGCTGCGCCAGCTGGAGTCGCGTGGACTGGTGAAAACCGTGTTCGGCTCGCGCGCCGACCGTTTCGAGCATCGTTTGAGTGAGCGCTACAGCCTGACCCGCGACCAGCAGGCCGTGCTCACGCTGCTGATGCTGCGCGGCGCGCAGACCGCCGGCGAACTGCTTGGCCGCAGCGAACGCCTGCACCGCTTTGACGGCGCCGATGCCATACACCACGCGCTGGATCGACTGGCGCAGCGTGAACCGTCATTGGTCATCCGCATCCCGCGCGGCCCCGGCCAGCGCGAAGATCGCTACGCCCACTGCCTCTGCGGCGAGCCGGATTTCAGTGCCCTGCCGGTGGCAAGCAGCGAATCGCCATCATCTCGGGGCGCGGCGGCACGCATCGATGAGCTGGAACTGCGTGTCGCGGAGCTCGAAAGCATCGTCGCTCGGTTGACGTCGACCGACGACTGACTCAACGGATCGAGCGTGTTCTACGGCACCACGACTGTAGCGACGGATTTCAACAAGAAAGACATCTCGGGCTGGGCTTATCGATTGTTCAGAGCCCTGTTCTTTTTT
>JAGRJX010000298.1 GCA_020442545.1 Lysobacterales bacterium | reverse complement strand
CGCTGCCGGCGCCGACCGAGCGCGAGCGGACCCAGTGGTACTTCCAGCGCTACGTCGCCCACCTGCCGGCCGGTGGCGAGATCGTGCTGTTCGGCCGCAGCTGGTACAACCGCGCCGGCGTGGAAAAGGTGATGGGCTTCTGCACCGAGGCCGAGTGCGAGGCCTTCCTCGAACAGGCGCCGGCCTTCGAGAAGCAGCTGGTGGACGACGGCATCATCCTGATCAAGTACTGGCTCAGCGTGGACCAGGAAGAGCAGGAAGAGCGCTTTGCCGAGCGCGCGGAGGATCCGCTGAAGCGCTGGAAGCTGTCACCCATCGACATCAAGGCACGCGAGAAATACGTCGACTACGGCGACGCGCGACAAGCCATGTTCGCCGCCACGCACACCGTATGGGCGCCGTGGACGGTCGTTGACTTCAACGACCAGAAGCGCGGCCGCCTGAACCTGATCCATGACCTGCTCGACCGCCTGCCGATTCCCGAGTTCAAGGATCGCGACATCGAACTGCCGCCACTGGATCACAAGCCCGGCAAGGAAACCTTCGAAGGCATGGTGCAGCCGATCAAGGATCGTTTCGGAAAGGACGACGAAGACTGAGCGGCATGGGCCCGATAGACGGCACGTTTCCCTTCTCCCGCTGGCGGGGTGAGCAGGGTTTTCGAGCAGCTTGGCTGTGAGCCTGCGAACGACAGCCGGCATGCGGACCGGCTGGCCGGGGATCAAAACTCACGGGGTGGCGGCGCGAAGCGCCAATGCCAGCAACGGGTCTTCCACCCTCATCCGCCTTCGGCACCTTCCCCCGCCAGCGAGGGAAGGAGGAAAAGCATCAGGCTTTCAACACCGGCAAACGGTCGCGATAGCTGCGTGACAGCTTCAGCTCCTGCCCGCAGTCCAGGGTCAGGAAATACTCGCCATTGATATGCGGGCGCATCTCGCGCACGCGCTCGACGTTGACGATGGTCGAGCGATGCACGCGCTGGAAGCGCGGATCGGTCAGCTGCTTTTCCAGCGCAGCCATGGTCGAACGCAGCACATGCGTCTCGCTGCTGGTATGCACGCACATGTAGTCACCGGCAGCGTCGATCCAGCGAATGTCGTTGAAAGGCACGCGGATGATGCGTGAGCCATCCTTGATGGTCAGCCGCTGCGTTGCTCCTGTTGATTGCCCGGCGGCGACCTCGCCTTCCAGCGCCTGCGCCAGCGTGAGATCCGGCCGCCCGGCCACTTCGCCCAGCAGGCGCAACAGCTGGTCACAGTGCTCACCGGCCTCGCGCTCGCGGCGCTGCTCCCGTACGCGATCCAGCGCCTGCGCCAGACGCTCCTCGTCCACCGGTTTCAGCAGGTAGTCGACCGCGCTGTTGTCGAAGGCGCGGATGGCGTAATGGTCGAAGGCGGTGACGAACACCACCAGCGGCATGCGGCTGGCCGGGATCGCCTTCAGCGTCTGGAACCCGTCGAGACCTGGCATCTGCACATCAAGGAACATCAGGTCCGGCGCCAGCGACTTCACCTTTTCCAGCGCCGCCGCGCCGTCAGCGGCCTCACCGACAATTTCGACGTCGTCCTGACTGGCCAGTCGCAGCGAAAGGCCGCGACGCGCCAGCGGCTCGTCGTCGACCAGCAGGACCCGGATGCTTTCCGTCATGTCAGGAGTTGGATGGCGCACTGTGGCGATCAGCGCCCATTATTCCCGCGCCGGCGGGGCCTTTTCCAGCGGCAGTTCGATCAGCACTTCGACACCATGCGGCTCACGGCTGCCAAAGCGCACGCGCTGGCGCTTCCCGTACAGCACCAGCAGACGCTCGCGGGTATTGGCCAGACCGACGCCGCGGCCGTTCTCGCCGCCGTTCATCATCTGCTCCAGACCGGGCGCGCCGGGACCGTCATCGGCCACGCGAAGGCACAGCATGTCGTGGTCGCCAATCCGTGCACCAATCTCCAGCCTGCCACCCTGCACCTGCTTGGCCACCGCATGCTTGATCGCGTTCTCGATCAGCGGCTGCAGCAGCAGGCTGGGCACCAGCGCGTCCTCGCAGGCAGGGTCGATATCAAACTCGATGCGCAGGCGCTCGGCAAAGCGCACCTTTTCGATATCGAGGTAGAGATTGAGCGCGTCCAGTTCCTGCTTGAGCGTCACCCGCTGGATCGGGTCGTTGTCCAGCGAATGCCGCAGGAACGCCGACAGCTTCTGCACCATGCGGTTGGCGCTGTCGTTGTCACGATCCAGCACCAGTGTCGAGATGGCGTTCAGCGTGTTGAACAGGAAGTGTGGATTGAGCTGGTAGCGCAGCATCTTGAGCTGCGCCTGGTGCGCCATCGCGTTGGCCGCCAGCGCCGCTTCGGTCTGACGACGCAACTGCTGGTAGTACTTGATGCCGATGTAGAAGCCGACCCAGGCCAGCACCACGTAGAGGTAGGTGAACAGTCGTGCGGCATAGGCCAGCACCGATTTCGGCCGACACCAGTCGCCGCACCAGTCGATCTGAACGGCGATGAACACGCAGCCGACCAGTGCGGAGGCAATGATGATCGCCGGCAGCATGGCCAGCACCAGCCGTCGCGGCGGCAGTGGCCAAAGCACTCGCAGCAGGTAGCGCAGCCCCAGCGTGACAACGAAGCCGGCCAGTGCGGTCGCCAACGGCAGCTTCCAGTAGCCCATCGACTTGTCCTGCGCCATGCCGGTGACGAAGTCGAGCAGGAAATAGCCGCTCCAGCCGGCGATCTGCAGCAACCAGAACAGTTTCGGCGATGGACTGGATTCAATGGATCGGTTCACGGCGCGGTCGATGGCGGCATCATCGAATGATGCTAGCGCTGCCCGCGATGACGGCGATTCGCCCTGTCGCGCGCCGGATGCGCCCTGTCGCGAACCGTCTCGCGAGGCGGGTTCAGCCGGTGCTGAAGCCATCGACAACCTCTCCGGGCGGCAACGCCAGTGCTTCTCGCTGCACCCGCGCCACCTCTGCGTTGGCCGGTCCGTGCCGCAGCCATGCGGCCAGCTCGTCCACGGCATCAGCCGAACCAACGGCCAGCACCTCCACTCGACCGTCCGCCAGATTGATGGCGTGGCCGCGGATGCCCAGCCGCTGGGCCTGCTGCTGGGTCGAACCGCGGAACCAGACGCCCTGCACGCGCCCTTCGATCAGGAAGCGGGCAGCGACGCGGCTCATTGGCTGGCGGCTGTTTCCGCCGGTTCGTCAGCGGCCGGCGCGTCCTTGCCTGGCGCCGACGCCGCCCTCTTCGCTACATCGATTGCCTGCGCCAGCTCCTTGCCGGTCACCGGACCGACGAACTGCCGGGCCCGGCGCCCTTCCGGGTCGATCAGGTAGGTCGTCGGCAGGCCACGCGGCTCGGCGAAGTCGGCCGGCGGATTCCAGGTATCGACCCAGGCGATCGCATACTGCACCGGGTGTGCTTCGAGGAAGCTGCGCAGATCGTCCAGCTCGATCTCCTCGAAGGCGAGGCCGATCACCGTGACGTCATCGCGCGACTGGTCGAATTCGTCGATGTCCGGCATCTCGGCCAGGCAGGGCGAGCACCACGTGGCCCAGAAATTCACCACCACCCAGTTCCCGCGCTGCGCGGCCAGGCTCCATTCTTCCCCACTGACCGTGGTGACCTTCAGTGTCGGCTGCTCGGCGGTTTCGGTGACCACCGCAGCAGCCGGCAACGCCAGGCCAAGCAGGAGAGCGACCAGTAGCGGGCGGAACGGCAGGGAACGGAGCGATCTCATGCGGTGCTTCCTCGGTGATTGACGTGGCGGCAACTCAGTCCGCAGGACTTTCGTCGTCGGGCGTCGCGGATGCGGGCAGTGATTGGAACACATCGCCCAGGGTCCGCTGCAGGCCTTCAGACAGCGGATCGCGGAGACGGTTCAGCGCCTCCACCGCACAGCGGCCAATGGCATCGTCGGCAAAAGGCAGGGCCACACTCGCCACCGGCACGCGCAGATTACCGCTGCGGTAGAGGTCCGCCATCCGCAGCTGGTCGAGGTCGCGGACCAGGACCCACTCGCCGAACTCGTTGCGCTGGATCACCTTGACCCGCTCAAGCAGACCGAGCTGCCGCTGCAGCAGATCGTCGCTGAGGCTGGGCTCAATCTGGTGCAGCTCGTTGGAATGCAGGCCGACGCCAGTGCGCTGGGCCATGGCAAAGCGGGCCAGCAGGCGCAGCAGTCCGTACATTTCGTGCCCGGTCGGCAGGCGCTGATCCAGCGGCTGCCAGCGAAAGGCGCTCAGCGAGGCGGCGAAAGAGGCTCCCAGCAGTACGGATACCCAAGACAGGTAAATCCAGATCAGGAAGATCGGAATCACTGCCAGCGTGCCGTAGATCTGCGTATAGGACGGCACGTTGCTGATGTAGGTCGCCAAACCGAATTTCGCCAGTTCGAACAGCATCGTTGCCAGCACACCGCCCACCAGCGCATAGCGGAAACGCACGCTGCGGTTGGGGACGATCATGTAGCTGGCGGTGAAAGCGCTCAGCTCGACCACGGTTGGTACCTGCGCCAGCAGCCACTCCTCGAGTCCGATCTTCTGCGCGGCACCCGAAACAAAGGGCAGCGAGAACAGGTAGGAGCTGATCGCCAGACTGGCCACCACCAGTAGCGGCCCCAGGGTCAGCGCTACCCAGTACACGAGGAATCGCGCCAGCCGCGAGCGCGGCGCCTCAACGCGCCAGATGCGGTTGAAGGTGTCCTCGATGCTGGCCATGGTCAGGATCGCGCTGACCAGCAGCGCGGCGCCACCGATGCTGGTCAGCCCGCGGGCGCTATCGGCGAAACCGCGGAGATACTGCTCCACCGCACGCGCCGATTCCGGCACGAAGTTGGCAAAGATGAAGTCGGTGGACTGGTCCAGCCAGACCTGGAAGCTGGGAAAGGCCGCCACCACGCCGAAGGCCGCCGCAGTGAGCGGCACCAGCGCGAACACCGTGGTGTAGCTCAGCGCGCCGGCGGATTCGAAACAGCGGTCGTCGACGAAGCGATGCCAGAGGAATCTGGCAAAGGCGCGCCAGCGTTCTCGCGGATGTCGCTGCAGCAGGCGGCGCACCCAGCCGAGCAGTCTCGCGGAGACGGGCTCGGACGTCGATTTCGAGGCACGATCCATGCGCAAAGATTAGCAGTTTGACGATGTTTTCGAGCATGACGGGCGAGGTATCGGCTACGCTTGCGCAATGAAGGAAATCCTCGTTCTCTACTATTCCCGCGATGGTTCGACGGCGGCACTGGCCCAGCAGATTGCGCGTGGCGTCGAGGCCGGCGGTCTGTCGGCGCGCCTGCGCAGCGTGCCGCCAGTGGCGGCGGTGACCAGCACCGCGCAACCGCCGGAACCGGATGACGGCGCGCCCTACGTCGACAAGCAGGACCTCGACGACTGCGCCGGCCTGATCATCGGCAGCCCCACCCGCTTCGGCAACATGGCCGCACCGATGAA
>JAGRJX010000297.1:3304-4863 GCA_020442545.1 Lysobacterales bacterium | reverse complement strand
GTCCGCACGAAGGCCAGCGTCTGCCGGCCTCCGGTGCGCTTCAGCTGTGGGTGGCTCCACCCGGTCACTTCGCCCGGGCCGAGTACCATCAGGCCATTCGGCCTGAGCAGTCTGGCCAGCCCGTCCAGCAACTCACCGCGACGCTCGCGGGCAAAGTAGATCAGGACGTTCTGGCAATAGATCAGGTCGAGCTGGCGCAGCGGAGCGCGCGTCGCGTGCAGCAGGTTGACGCAGGCAAAACCGACGCGCTTGCGCAGGCGCTCGCTGACGCGCAGCGTGCCGCCTTCCAGCCGTTCAATGGCGCTGTCGCGATAGGTCGGTGGCACTTCGTCAAAGCGCTCGATCGGATACTCGGCCGCGCGTGCCATGGCCAGAGCGGACTGGCTGACGTCGGTCGCCGTGATGCCGAAGCGGCGAACCGGAACCAATTGTGACAGCGCCGAATCGAGCACCATCGCCAGCGTGTAGGCTTCCTCGCCGGTCGAACAACCCACTGACAGGGCGTGCAGGGTCTGATCGGCATCGGTCGATTCCAGCCAGCCCGGCAGCCATTCATCGCGGATCATCTGCAATGACGGCGGATGACGGAAGAAGTGCGTCTCGTGAACGGTAAGGTGGTCTACCAGCGCTGCCCATTCCACGGCACCCTTGGCACCATCGAGCAGGTCTTCGTAGTAGCTGGCATAGGCCTCGTGGCCGGTCTCGCGCATGCGCCGGCGCAGGCCGGTCTCCAGGAACGGCTTGCGCTCGGGCGGCACGGTGACGCCGGTACGCGATTCCAGCAGCCGCACCCAGCGCTGGAATTCGGCTTCATCCATTGCCGTTGCCAAGCCGCTGCGCGGATCGATGGCCATTGCTGCTCCCATGCCCTTTCTTCATCCCCTCCCGTGCCGGGTCTCAGCCCGGCAGCTTGAAGTCGGCGACCGAACGACGCAGGTCGGCGGCGAGCTGGGCCAGGTTGCCAATGGACTCGGCCGTCTGGCTCGCACCCATCGAAGTCTGCGAGGTGATTTCCTGAATCACGTTCATGGTCGCGGAGATGTTGGTGGCTGCCGCCGACTGCTGTCGCGCCGCTTCGGAGATGTTCTGAATCAGGTCGGCCAGGTCGTTCGACACTTTTTCGATCTCGCCCAGCGCCAGACCGGCGTCCTCGGCGAGGCGGGCACCTGCGACCACCTCGGCGGTCGTCTGTTCCATCGACGACACCGCTTCGTTGGTATCGGCCTGAATCGTCTGCACCAGCGTTTCGATTCGCTTCGTCGCGTTGGAGGCGCGTTCGGCCAGTCGCTGCACTTCGTCGGCCACGACCGCGAAACCGCGGCCCGCTTCACCGGCTGATGCGGCCTGAATGGCGGCGTTCAGCGCCAGGATGTTGGTCTGTTCGGAGATGTCGTTGATCAGCTCGATGATGGAACCGATTTCCTGCGACGACTCACCCAGTCGCTTGATTCGCTTGGACGTTTCCTGGATCTGGTCACGGATCGAGTCCATGCCCTGAATCGTCTGGCGCACCACTTCGGCACCCTTTGCGGCAATCTGCACCGAGCGCTGGGCCACGT
>JAGRJX010000297.1:0-3223 GCA_020442545.1 Lysobacterales bacterium | reverse complement strand
GCCGAGGTGATCTGCTGCGCCTGATGCTCGGCGGCCTCGGCAAGGTGGATGGCCGTGGCCTGGGTTTCCTGGGCAGCGGCGGCCACCTGCACGGCGGTCTCGTTAATCGTGGTTACCAGGGATCGCAGTGCCTCGACGGCGAAGTTGATCGAGTCCGCGATGGCGCCGGTGATGTCTTCGGTAACCGTGGCGCGGACGGTGAGATCGCCTTCTGCCAGCGAGCCCATTTCGTCCAGCAGTCGCAGAATGGCTTCCTGGTTGCGCTGATTCAGTTCCTGCGTGCCGCGGAAACGACGCGACTGGTCGCGATACAGGGCGTACAGCAGGCCGATCAGACCGATCACCGCCAGGGCACCGGACACCAGCGTCACGGTGAAGCTCGGCAGCGGGCGCTCGCTCGGCAGGTTGCGCAGCGCCTGCTGCACGCTGGTCGCGCTTTCCAGCATCTGCTTGGAATCCAGCACGATCTGGTCCGCCGACTCTTTCACCTCGAACAGGCTGGTGGAGCCCTCGATGATGCTGGCAATGTTGGCCTGCAAGCCCTGGAAGATACCGGCCACTTCGTCCAGCGTGTTCTGTGCCGACGACGAGGACACCCTTCTGACCTGGTCACTGCCGTTCATCAGGCCATCCAGAATCTGCCCGAATCGCGCGGCATCCAGCGACAGGTTGTCTGCAGCCGACGTCGCCACCGAACCGCCCTGCAGGATTTCCGTCACGCGGCGCACCATGCGGTCGAGGAACAGGATCTGCTGGGTCGCGATGTAGATCTGGCTGCTGGTCGCGGTGCCGGAGCTGGACATGTCACGCACCACCGAATCCATCAGCGGCTGCAGGCGCGGAATCGTGGCCGAGAACTCTCCCGCCGTGTCGGTCAGGTTGAGCACCAGTTCCTCGCGTTCAAGAATATTGGTGGCGTTCTGGTTGACGGTCCCCCACACCTGAGTGAGCTTGGTCAGTTCGGTGCCAACGGCGCCCTCGTTCTGATATGACGGTACACCGGCTTCGTCGCTACCCTGCCTCAGTGCGTTGATGTTCTTCTGGATGTCGGCCTGCGTGGCTCGCAGTTCCTCGAACGAGTCGAAGTTGCCGCTGGCTGCTTCCGCTGCAAACGTCGCAATCTGCTGCGATTTCACTTGAATGTCTGCCACCAGGCCCTGCGCGTTCGATTCTTCGGCGCTTTTCTTGTTGCCCCAGAATACGTTGCCGCCCAAAACGGCCAGCGCCAGGATCAGGATGATGATCCAGAGGTTGATACCGGAACTGCGTTCCTTGCCGGTGAGTCCGCCTGCCGTGCTCATTGCTCGCCCCTCATTGAAAGTCTGGTACTACGCCCGGCATCACACCGAGGCCTGCCGGAATTCGGGCGTCCGCGCCAGCACCGACATGCTGAACACGCCCCACAAGTCTTGGCTCAACCGATAGGACTTCTTGACAAAGTGTCCGTAGCGGCTGCCGTCGAAACGGTCGGATGCCTCTTCCTGCTCGTCGTGGAAGTTGCGTTGACCATAGAGTTCGTCGATCAGCACGGCGACGTCGCCACCGCCCTGGCGGATCACCAGCATTCGGGTGTTCTCGTGCACCACCGTACGCTCGCCTTCCAGAAACTGCTTGAGGTCAACCACCGGCAGCAGGTTGCCGCGAATATTGGCCACGCCCAGTAGCCAGGATTGCGAGCCCGGCACCAGCGTCAGCGGCGGACAGGTGATGATTTCAACGATTTCGCCGAAATCCGAAGCCAGTCGATGATCACCAATGCGGTACGCCACGCCACGCCACATGCCGGGCGCGTCGATCTGCTCGGGAAGACCGGCCACATGGTTGAGGCTGCGCCGCTCGTAGTCGGCCAATACCTCGAATGGATTGTTCAGCAGCGTTGCCCCGGACATGGCGCCTTGATCACTCCCCTGCCAGCAGCGCGTTGACGCGCGACATCAGCTCGCGCTCGCTGGGTGGCTTGACGATGTAGTCCTTGGCGCCCTGGCGCATGCCCCAGACGCGGTCGGTCTCCATATTCTTGGTGCTGACAATAATGATCGGGATATCCGAGGTGGTCTCATCGCGAGACAGTGCGCGGGTAGCCTGGAACCCGTTCATGCCCGGTAGAATCACGTCCATCAGCACCAGATCCGGGTGCTCGCGACGGCACAGCTCGACGCCATCCTCCGCGCTGCCCGCACTCAGCACCTCGTGCCCGTGCTTCTCCAGCGTGGTGGTGAACACCCGGGTGTCGGTTGGTGAATCGTCGATGATCAGGATTCGTGCCATCTGTTCCCCCTTGCCTGCCTTCTTCCACTCCTTCAGCGTGCCACGTGGCGGCGAATCGCACTTAGCAATTCGTCACGACTGAACGGTTTGGTCAGGTACTGCTCCGAGCCGACAATTCGACCCTTGGCCTTGTCGAAAAGGCCATCCTTCGACGACAGCATGATCACCGGCGTCGACTTGAACTCCTGGTTGTTCTTGATCAGCGCGCAGGTCTGATAGCCATCAAGCCGCGGCATCATGATGTCGACGAAAATCACCTGCGGCTGGTGGTCGGCGATCTTGGAGAGCGCCTCGAAACCGTCGGTGGCGGTGACCACGTCACAGCCTTCCTTCTTCAGCAGCGTCTCGGCGGTCCGGCGGATGGTCTTCGAGTCATCGATGACCATGACCTTGAGTCCGGCCAGGCTGGTTGCTGTCTGGTTGTCATCCATTCGCGTTCCCCAAGGGCGTCCCGCCCCGCCAATGTTGCATGCGCTGGCGGCGCTGAAAATCGCGCGCCGCGAGGGCAATACACCCTATATCCCAGTGATCGCACTAACTGTCAAGCCGAACCCCTTAAAACCGCAGGGAAATTGACCGTTCCTGACATTCATCACTGCTAGTATAGACCCGCGCATGCTCCGACCTGCGCGTGACGTGGATCACAGCGGTGGCAACCCGACCGCCAGACAGGATGAACGATGGCGCTGGATATCGCCGTGTTGATGGACCCGATTGCGTCCATCAAGCCGAACAAGGACTCGACGCTGGCAATGCTGCTTGAAGCGCAGCGTCGCGGACATCGACTGCACTATCTGATTCCCGGCAGCCTGGGACTGGATGACAGCCGCCCGGTTGCGCGCTCTGCATCGCTGACGGTTCGCGACGATGCCCGCGACTGGTATCGCCTTGGCGACGCCTCGCCACGTGGCCTCGATGAGCTGGACGTGATCCTGATGCGCAAGGATCCGCCGGT
>JAGRJX010000296.1 GCA_020442545.1 Lysobacterales bacterium | reverse complement strand
CAAGAGAAATGAACTCGGTCGCCGATGGCGAACGAAAGCTCTTGATCTCAAAATCAGAAATGCACGAGCTGGATGCCCGTCTCCACGGGCATGACGACGCCACGACGGTGGTAGGCGCACATCCTGCGCTACAATGCGCCCACTTCCATCGGGGAGTAGCCGCCCGCCCGGCATCAATCAGGGCGGGGTTCGCGTCAACACACTTGGCCGGCAGGCCATGGCGCGGACGGGGTCATCGAATCATCGATCTCTGGCAAGACCGTTGGTTGGCGCTGCGCGAGCGATTCCTGATCGTTGATTGATGGAGTCGGGGCCGTGTGGCGTCGGCCTTCGTGTTCATCGCCCCGACTCTCCGAGATCATCATGGAAGCCTTCCTGTTTTCGACTTTTTCCGTCGCCATCGCCGAGATCGGCGACAAGACGCAGCTGCTGGCGCTGGTGCTGGCTGCACGCTATCGGCGTTTCTGGCCGGTGGCGCTGGGTATCCTTGTCGCCACGCTGCTGAACCACGGACTGGCCGGCTGGCTGGGCGAGCTGCTGGCCGGCCTGATGAGCCCCGAAACGCAACGCTGGGTGATCATCGCCAGCTTCGTGGCGGTGGCGATCTGGGCGCTGATCCCGGACAAGCTGGACGAGGACGACAAGCCGGCAACGTCGTCGCACGGCGCCTTCATCGCCACGCTGATCGCGTTCTTCCTGGTCGAGATCGGTGACAAGACGCAGGTGGCCACCGTCATCCTGGCGGCGCGCTATCACGATCTGCTGGCGGTGGTTGGCGGCAGCACGCTGGGCATGCTGCTGGCCAACGTGCCGGTGGTGGCGCTGGGTGGCCGTTTCGCTGGCAAACTGCCGCTGCACTGGGCACGTTGGGCGGCCGCGGCGATCTTCCTGACGCTGGCGGTTCTGCTCTGGCTGCGCGTGGTATGACTGCGCGAGTAAGTCGCGCGCCTGCGGCGTGCTGTGAATAAGGTCAGCAAGAGCCGTCAGTAAAAGCGTGGATAAGGACTGACCGCCTGTTCAGCCGGCACAGCCGCTGATTGACAGCCACGAAGCGGCGACTGACCCGAACGTTCCGGGGCAAGCTCTGCGTGCAGTGCAGCTTGCGCCGGGGAGCCGGGACACCTAGTCTGCGGCGGTTGCCCTCGCGGGCATTGGGCAGTCATCGAGGGAGCTGGGGATGCTGAGTATTCTGTTCGGGCTATTGGGTCTGGCCGTGCTGGTCGGCATCGCCTGGCTGTTTTCCGCGCAGAAGCGCGCCGTCGACTGGAAGCTGGTCGCCACCGGCGTCGGGCTGCAGCTGGTATTTGCCGTGCTGGTGCTGCTGACACCCTGGGGCGCGACGGTCTTCGAATGGCTTTCGGAAGGATTTGTCGCGCTACTCGGATTTACCGCCGAAGGTTCGCGCTTCATCTTTGGCGACTTCACCGATCCGACCAAGTTCGGCTTCGTTTTCGCCTTCCAGGTGCTGCCGACCATCATCTTCTTCGCCGCCTTCATGAGCGTGCTTTATCACCTGGGCGTGATGCAGTGGATCGTCAAGGGCATGACATGGGTGATCACCAAGGTGATGAACGTGTCCGGCGCGGAAACGCTGTCGGTCTGCGCCAATGCCTTCATCGGCCAGACCGA
>JAGRJX010000046.1 GCA_020442545.1 Lysobacterales bacterium | reverse complement strand
GTGATCTGCACGTCGTGGACGTGGCTTTCACGGCTGCCGGCGTTGCTGATCTGCACGAATTCCGGCTTGGTGCGCATGTCTTCGATGGTGGCGCAGCCGACGTAGCCCATCGATGCGCGCAGGCCGCCGACCAGCTGATGCACAACGTTGCGCAGCGGCCCGCGGTACGGCACGCGGCCTTCGATGCCTTCGGGCACCAGCTTGTCGGCGTCGGAGGCGTCCTGGAAGTAGCGGTCCTTGCTGCCCATCTGCATGGCACCCAGCGAGCCCATGCCGCGATAGCTCTTGTAGCTGCGACCCTGGTACAGCTCGACTTCGCCCGGTCCCTCCTCGGTGCCCGCAAACAGACCGCCAATCATCACCGTCGATGCGCCGGCAACAATGGCCTTGGCGATGTCGCCCGAATAGCGGATGCCACCGTCGGCGATCAGCGGAATGCGGTCCTGTAGCGCTTCAGCCACCATGTTGACGGCGGTGATCTGCGGCACGCCGACGCCGGCAACCACGCGGGTAGTGCAGATCGAGCCGGGACCAACACCCACCTTGACCGCATCCGCACCGGCATCCATCAGCGCCAGTGCGGCATCACCCGTCACGATGTTGCCACCCACCACCTGCACGCCCGGGTAGCGCTTCTTGACCCAGGCGACGCGGTCCAGCACGCCCTGCGCATGGCCGTGCGCGGTGTCGACAATCACCACGTCCACGCCGGCCGCCACCAGGCCTTCGATGCGCGCCTCGGTGTCACCGCCGACGCCGACCGCCGCACCAACCAGCAGGCGCTCGCTGCTGTCCTTGGCAGCCTCGGGGTTGTCGCGGGACTTCTGGATGTCCTTGACCGTGATCAAGCCGCGCAGTTCGAAGTCGTCATTGACCACCAGAACCTTTTCGATGCGGTACTTGTGGAGGAGCTGCAGCACGTCGTCTTCCGGCGCGCCCTCCTTTACCGTCACCAGGCGATCCTCGCGGGTCATGATGTTGCGCACCGGGTCGTCGAGCTTTTTCTCGAAGCGTAGGTCGCGACTGGTAACGATGCCGACCAGCTTGCCGCCATCGACCACCGGCACGCCGGAAATGTTGTGGCTGCCGGTAAGCGACAGCACCTCGCGGATCGAGGTCTGCGGACCGACCGTGATCGGGTCGCGAATGACGCCGGACTCGAACTTCTTGACCAGGCGGACTTCGGCGGCCTGCTGCTCGGCGGGCATGTTCTTGTGGATGATGCCGATACCGCCCAGCTGGGCCATGGCGACGGCCAGCCGCGCCTCGGTGACGGTGTCCATGGCGGCCGCAAGGATCGGAATATTCAGCGATATGTCGCGCGTCAGGCGACTGTTGAGCCGGACGTCGCGCGGCAGCACCGCCGAATGCGCCGGGATCAGGGAAACGTCGTCAAAGGTCAAAGCTTCGGTCTTGAGACGCATACGCCTGCTCCTGCGGGTTAAACCGCCAATTTTAGCAGTGTCGGGGAGCCCGGTCGATCCGCGCAATGCCTGGCGGTCATCGGACCAGCGCCAGCGACAGGGCCGGACAGTAGGTGATCAGCAGCACGGCGGCGGCCAGAATCAGGAAGAACGGCAAGCAGCTGCGGACAAGCTTCGTAACCGGGACATCGAACCGGTAGCTGGCAATGAACAGATTCATCCCGACCGGTGGCGTGAAATAGCCCAGCTGCAGGTTGGCCAGCAGGATGATGCCAAGGTGCACGGGATCGATGCCGTAGCGCATGGCGACTGGCACCAGAAGCGGCACCAGGATCACCACCGCCGAGAACACGTCGAGCAGCATGCCAACGACCAGCAGGAACAGATTCAGCAACAGCAGGAAAGCCAGTGGGCTGCTGACGTGCGTCTGCAGGAGCTCGAAAAGACGCGACGGCACCTCCTGATCGACCAGCCAGTTACTGAGCGCGAGGGCGACGCCAAGGATCAACAGAATGGCACCCACCAGACGCATGGCCTCGGACATGGTGTCGATCAGCTTTCGCAAGCCGATTTCGCGTTTTACCAGCGTGGCGACCACCAGCACGTAGAGCGCGGTGACGGCCGCCGCTTCGCTAGCCGCCAGTACGCCGGAATAGATGCCGCCGAGCACGAGGAACGGCAGCGGCAATTCCCAGCCGGCGTCCAGCAGTGCGTCGCGCAGCTCGCGGGCGTCGAACGTGCGGGTCTCGGCGACCAGATGTCGGCCATTCCACATGGCGTAGAGCGACAGCAGGTAGACCATCAGCAGGCCTGGCAACAAGCCGGCGAGAAACAATGACTCCACCGTCACCGGCGGATCCGTACCCAGCTGGCCGGCCACGAAACCGTAGAGGATCAGCGGCAGCGAGGGTGCGAACAGCAGGCCCAGCGAGCCGGAACTGGTGATCAGGCCGAGGTTAAAGCGCTCCCGATAGCCGGCATGCGCCAGCGCAGGGAACAGCAGTCCACCCATGGCGACGATGGTCACGCCGGACGCACCGGTGAACGCCGTGAACAGCGCACAGGCCACCAGCGCCACGATGGCGAGTCCGCCCGGCAGCCAGCCCAGCAAGGCATTGGACAGGCGCACCAGCCGCTTCGGCGCGCCGCTTTCGCCCAGCAGGTAGCCGGCCAGCGTGAACAGCGGGATCGCGATCAGTCCCGGCAGCTCACTCAGGCGATAGATTTCGACGGCAACGACAGTCAGGTCGTAGCCGGCGGCATGGAAGCCAATCAGCGCGGCCGCTGCAATCAGCGCAAACAGCGGCGCGCCGAGCGCCGCGAGCAGTGCGACAATCAGCCACGGCAGCAAGCTGCTCACGACTTCACCGACGCGTTGTCGTCAAGGTCAGCCAGTTCCGGCGACAGCTCGGGCGTCACCGCCGGCCCACGCATGACAGAAGAAACCAGAAAACGCAGCGCCATCAGGCCGAAGCCGAAGGGCAGCACCAGCATGCCGACCCAGTTGGGCAAGGTGCCGACGAGATAGGTCGGCATCTCGCGCTCGAGCCCGATCATGCTCAACGAATACCAGGCCAGCGTGCCGGCGATGATCGCCGCGCCCAGCTGCGCGACTGCCCAGGCGATACGGCGCCACAGCGGCGGCAGCAGGCGCGGCAGCGCATCGATGGCGATGTGCTTGCCTTCGCGAGTGGCGGCGAGACCACCCAGCAACGCCAGCCACAGCACCAGCAGGCGCGACACCGGCTCTGACCAGAGCAGGCCGGTGTCGAAAAACACGCGAAGCGCAATCTGGGACACCGCCAGCAACAGCAGGACCAACAGCATCAGCGCCAGCAAGCTGTCCTCGGCACGATGGAGCCGACGTACCCAGCGCGACGTGCGCGGCGTGGTGGCGGCGTCGCTCACTCGGCGGCGCGCAGCTTGGCCAGCTGCTGCTGGATTGCGGCAAGAACCGGCGCGCTGAAGGCCTTGTCGGCCACCAGCTTGTCCAGCGCTCGCTTGCCGACATCACGCCACAGCGCCGCCTCTTCAGCATCTGGCTTGAACACCTCGAGGCCGACTTCCTGCAGCGCCTCGAAGGCCTTCTGGTTGTCGCTGCGGTTGGCGGCATCGATCTTGGCGGCGCCCTTGGCGAACTCGGCATCGACGGCCGCGCGGTCAGCCTCGGACAACCGAAGGTAGGCCTTCTGGTCCAGCATCACGTAGCCGACGACGTAGCTCAGCGGCAGGTCGACCAGATGCTTCAGCTTGGTGTGCCACTGCAAGGCGATGGCCGCCGTCGGCGTGGTTGCCACGGTATCGATCAGGCCGGTCTGCAGGCCGGTGAACGCATCCGACAGCGGCAGCGGGATGGGATCGACCCCTCCTTCGCGGAAGGTGATTTCGGCAATCGCGTCGTTCTGCGGCACCCAGACTCTGCCCTTCTGCAGATCCTCGCGGTTGCGAACATCGTGCACGCTCATCAGGTAGGCAAAGCCCACACCGGTGATGCTGAGGACGTGGAAGCCCTTTGCGGTGAATCCCTCGCGCAGCATCGGGTCGACAACCCGGCGAACGGCATCCACTTCGGCGTCATCACGGAACAGAAACGGCACGCTGTAGATCTGCGAGTCCCTGTACATCACCGACAGCTCGCTGCCGGTCAGCGCGGCGCCCTGCAGCTGTCCCAGGCGGATCTTGCGCAGCACGGTGGTGTCGTTGCCCATAACGCCGCCGGGGTAGAACTTCACCGTGACGCGGCCATCGGTGGCGGCATGGATGCGCTCGCCAGCCGCGCGCATTTCGGTCATCCAGGTGGAGCCGTCGGGGGCCAGGCTGGCGATCTTCAGCGTCGCCGCTGATACGGGCAGTGTCGTAGCGGCGAGCAGCAGACCGCCTGCGATGACTTTCAGGAGTTTTGACATGGTCAGGTTGGAGCCGATTTGAATAATTGAACTATACGGTGTTGTATATCGCTTCGCGAACAATCAGCCCGTCAGCGGAGCACCAAGCACGTTGCCGGCTCAGAAATAGTCCGCCGAACCGGCCAGCAGTTCCCTCGCCCGATCCTGTGCCAGCACGTTGCTGAGCGTCAGCCCCGGCGCTTCCGGGTCAGCGCCGATCACCTCATTCAGAAGCCGGTCGTGCAGCGCCTGATCGAACACCAGCCGCGCGTAGAACTCGGCAAACAGGGTCTTGGCCATCAGGTTTCGTCCACCGCTCAGGTCCACTGCTTTCTCGAAGGCGGCGCGACCCTTATCCGGCTCGCCGCCGACCGCTGCCGGGCGCAGCGAATTGAGCACGCCGAGATAGACCCAGGCCATGCCGTGGTCGATGCCCGGCCGGACTTCCGCCACGCGCTGCAGCACAGCATCAACCTTCGGAATGTCGGCAATCGCGACCCAGTCATCACGTCGGGCCTGGATGTAGGTGGCCCAGGCCGAGCCCAGCAGGTAGGCACCGTCGATCTGCCCATCGCCCAGCATCGCCGCCGCGGCATCGAATTCCTCGAAAGCAAGTTCCTTCAGCGCGCAGACCTCGTCAGGCTTGATGCACACCGACTTCCAGGCGCGATCCAGCGCCTTCCTGCTGAGTCGCCTGGCGCGGGCCTTGTCATGGACGAAGCTGCCGGCGTACGACGAATACATCCGCGAACTGGCAGCAAGCAGCGACGTGTTGTCCGGGCTGCCCTCAAGCAGCCCGTCGAGCAGCAGCAGATAGGCCGGCAGCCCATCTCGCACCGTGGCCGGATCGTCCTGGTTGAGCACGGCGTTACCGAGATTGGTGGCCATGCGGTCGGTGGCCTTCGACACCAGCCCGGCACAGCCGCCAAGCAGCGTCGTGACGGCGGCCAGACAGAAACTCAGCCTCAGCTGACGGGCGCAGTCGGGCATGAAATTCATGCGACTGCCTTCCTGTCGGCCAGTTCGGCGGCTTCGACCGTGTTCTCCATCAACGTTGCAACCGTCATCGGGCCAACGCCGCCGGGAACGGGCGTGATCCACGAGGCCTTTGCCCGCGCCGCATCGAAGCCAACGTCGCCTACCAGGCTGCCGTCATCCAGACGATTGATGCCGACATCGACCACCACCGCGCCCGGCTTGATCCACTCACCCGGCACCAGTCCGGGCCGACCGACGGCAACAACCACGATGTCGGCCTCACCGACATGGCGCTGCAGCTCGTCTCGCGGTGTGAACTTGTGGCAGCAGGTGGTCGTGCACCCGGCAATGAGCAGCTCCAGCGCCATCGGCCGACCGACGTGATTGGAAACACCCACGACCACCGCATGCTTGCCGCGCACCGCCCTGTCCGTATGCGCCAGCAGCGTGGTGATGCCCTTCGGCGTGCAGGGCCGCAGGCCCAGCTGGCGCAGGGCAAGTCGTCCGACATTGGCGGCGTGGAAACCGTCCACGTCCTTGTCCGGATCGATGCGGTTGATCAGCTTGCTGGCGTCCATGTGCGGCGGCAGCGGCAGCTGCACGAGGATGCCGTGAACCGCCGGATCGGCGTTCATCTGGTCGATCAGCGCAATCAGCTCGGACTCCGGGGTTTCCGCCGGCAAGTCGTGGTCGAAGGCGACGATACCCACGCGCTCGCAGGCGCGCCGCTTGTTGCGCACGTACACCGCCGACGCCGGATCGGCGCCAACCAGGATTACCGCCAGTCCTGGTGCGCCGCGACCGGCATCAATCCGGGCCGACACCCGCCGAGCCAGCTGTTCTTGCAGTTCATCGGCAATACGTCGGCCGTCCAGCAATCGCGCCGGCATGCATCATTCCCAGAGTCGAAAGTGAAATTATCGCCGATAGCCCCACCCTGATGCGACCCGCGTCCCGCTTTTCCGCGGCGCGGGTCGCCTGCGCTACGCTTGTCGCAAGGCATCTGGAGAACGAAATGACCGACAGCACAAGCAGCACCGAGATCGAAGCTGCCGTATTCCGCCGCCTGCGCAACCATCTGTTGCAGCGCGAGCCGGACGTGCAGAACATCGAGCTGATGATCCTCGCCGGCTTCTGCCGAAATTGTCTGGCTGACTGGTACCGGGAAGCTGCCGCCGAGCAAGGCGTGGCACTGAACCGCGAACAGGCCCGTGAGGTCATCTACGGCGAGCCGTTCGCCGACTGGAAGGCCAGACACCAGCGCGAAGCCACGCCGGAGCAGATCGCGGCCTTCCAGGCGCGCAAGAATGCCGACTGACTTGCAGCCGGGTCAGCCAGCGCAGAGCTGCTGGTAGTCCGGATAGCCGCTGAACTCCCGGCCCGGCGCACAGGCCGGACAATCCGGGTCGGCATGCAAGCGCGTTTCGCGGAAGCGCATGGACATCGCGTCGACATGCAGCAGGCGACCAGTAAGGCCGTCGCCGATGTCGAGGATCAGCTTCAGCGCCTCGGTCGCCTGGATCAGGCCAATCAGCCCCGGCAGCACGCCCAGCACACCGGCTTCGCTGCAGTTCGGCGCGGCATCAGCCGGCGGCGGCTCCGGAAACAGGCAGCGATAGCACGGTGCCTCGCCACGATGACGCCCGGCATCGAACACGCCGGCCTGCCCTTCGAAACGATGCACGGCGCCGTAGACCAGCGGCAGACCGAGCTTTACGCAGGCGTCGTTGAGCAGGTAGCGCGCCGGGAAGTTGTCGGCACCGTCGACCACCACGTCGCTGCCGGCCAGCAGTGATTCGATGTTGTCGGCGGACGCCCTCGCCTGCAGCGGCTCGATGCGGCAGCGTGGATTGAGCGCAGACAGGCTCTGCGCGGCGGACTGCACCTTGGGCTGGCCGATGCGGTCATCGGCATGCGCAATCTGCCGCTGCAGGTTGCTGCGCTCGACGCGGTCGTCGTCCACCAGCCGAAGGTGGCCGACGCCAGCCGCGGCCAGATAGAACGCTACCGGCGATCCAAGCCCACCCGCGCCGATCAGCGTCACCCGCGCCTTTTCAAGCCGCTGCTGACCGGCGAGGCCGACCTCGGGAAGACTCAGATGCCGTGCGTAGCGCTGACGGAAATCGGCATCGCCGGCTTCATTGAGCGGCAGGCCCTCGGAAGCCCAGCGGCTGGTGCCGCCCTCCACCGACATCACCCGGAACCCCCTGGCCTGCAGGGTGATTGCCGCATCATGCGATCGGCGTCCGCTCTGGCAGATCAACAGGCAAGTCGTTCCGACATCCATCTCACCACCCGGATCGGCCAGCAGGCGATCCTTGTGGACGTTGCGGGCCCCGCGCGCATGAGAAACGGCGAACTCGTGATCGGCGCGCACGTCGATCAGCCGGGCGCCTTCGCGCAAACGCTTCAGGGCCTCCGCCGGGCTGATGCATTCGATATCATGGTCGCTCATGCCGCGATTATCGCGCCAAACGCAAATCGCGGCTGTCGCCGCTCCTACAAGAGCCGTGACGGGCATTCTGCAGGTGCGACGACAGCCGCGGTTCTTCGCCGTGCCTATGCGCCAAATCCGCGCAACGGAATCACTTCGACAACGTCGCCCTCGGCCAGGGTCTGCTCGCCTTCATCGACCACAAACAGCGCATTTGCCGCTGCTGCCGCACAAAGACGATTGGATGGCGTCGCTGGATCGGGCGCGATCCGCAGGGTCCCTTGCGCGTCCACCGACAGATGCCCGCGCTGGAATTCCATTCGTGAATGACGCTTGTGCAGCGCTTGGCTGAGGCGTGCCCGCAGTCGCGGACGCGGCTCGCGACGGCCCTGCATTGTATCGAGGAGGTGTCGGCCGAAAACCAGCCAGGTCACCAGCACCGACACCGGGTTTCCCGGCAGGCCGAGCACGGCGCAATCGCCAATGCGGCCACAGAGCAGCGGCATGCCCGGTTTGATGCGGACCTTCCAGAACACGATCTCGCCAAGTTCAGCGACTGTCGTGGTCATGTGGTCCTTTTCGCCCGCCGACACGCCGCCGCAGGTGATGATCAGGTCATGATCCTTCGCCGCCTTGGCTAGCCGCGAGCGAATCGCATCCGGATCATCCGGCAGGCTGCCGAGCGACGCGATGGCGATGCCCTCTTCCGCCAGCAATGCAGACAGCATCGGACCGTTGGAGTCGTGGATCTCGCCGGGCGCCAATGGCTCACCAGCCGGCCGGATTTCGTCGCCACTGCTGAATACCGCGACACGCGGCTTGCTCGCCACGTTGACCGACGTCAGCCCCAGCGCGGCCAGCACGCCCAGCCGCGAGCCATCAATCGCCTGCCCGGCCGACATCACCACATCGCCCGCTTTCGCATCCTCGCCCGCCCGTCGCCGATGTGCGCCCGCTTTCAGGCCCGCCGGCAACTCAACCCAGGTTTGACCATCCTCGCCGTCGACGACCTGGCAATCCTCCTTGATCGCCACGCTATCGGCGCCCTGCGGCAATGGCGCGCCCGTGGTAATACGCAGACACTCGCCCTGCCCCAGCACCGCGCCCAGATCGCGACCGGCAAACTGCTCGCCCACCAGTCGCAGTCGACCGCCTTCTTCACCAAGATCGGCATGCCGATACGCAAAGCCATCCATCGCCGAGTTGTCGAATCGGGGTTGATCAATCGGTGCGCAAACATCCGCTGCCAGCACAGCGACCAGGGCTCCGGTCGGCGTCATGCTCACGTCCGGCAGGCGCAATTCCCGCCCCGTCGCTTCCAGCAGGTCGATAGCCTCGTCATGGCCGATGCGTGTCGGAAAGTTGCTCATGGCCGCATGGTGAACGCTTGCCTCACGCCTGCCAACCCGAAGCGCCCCTCGCGCAACCCCGGTTTTCCTGTCGTGGCACGGGACATGCTGGATGTCGCGAAGACCGCCCAGCCAGGCACACCCCCGGGGATCGTTCCGGAGTTTCGGAGCGCGTGGCGCGAATGATGGGAAGGAGCCGATCAATGGGCGCGGTCAGCAGAGCGCATTGCCGGGAGCGAACCGCCGGGCCGGGCTACGGTTCCGAAACCGGGTGATTCTGATCCAAGTCAAGATGGCGGGGCAGACGATGCCCCACTATCATGGGAAGGTATACAGGGCAGGCCAGATTCTGGGAGCTGGCCGGATGGAGGATGCCAGCTTGGCGCTGCAGGACTTTTCCGATTTACTGAAAGTTGCCGGCGAGCAGGCAGAGCCGCAGCGACTGCTGCTGGTCTTTGCTGCCGCGGAGCTTCCCCGGGATGCTACCGAGGAAGAAAAGCGGCGCTTCGAGCACGGTAAAGGCGGTGCGCTATCGCCGGTGCTTTGTGTGGACAAGCTCCCGCAGGATATTGCTGATTTCAGCAGCCTTGAAGCCGAATCCCGTTCCACCGGGATCGACTGGGACGTGCTCTTTGTTGCCGCACTTTCCGGCCGTGGCGGTCACTCGCCCACGGATGACGAAGCGGTACAGCCGCTGACCATGATGGTCGAGTCGATCAAGTCCGGACGAATCGGCAATTTCCTGGCGATTGATCGCAACGGCGAGCTGCTCCAGCTGGAACGGGCATAGCCTTATTGTGCACGGGCACACAAGTCACGCCAGCACCAAACGAAACAAGTCAGACGGGAGAACCTGATGAGCATGCCACCGCTGCCGGTTGAACCAAAGGGACGTACCCGTCTCTGGATCGCGTTCTGGATCTACGGCGTCGTGCTGAGTCACGTACTGTTTGGAGCCATCCTCTACTTCTACCGGCAGGCAAGCACGCCGGTGCTGGCCATCATGTTCAGCGCCTTCATTCTGTACACGGCCTGGATCATGCACACCATCTGGGTGGACGCGCTAAACGTGAAGAATGAGGCCTGGGGCTATCTTGCCCGATGGCTGACGGTGGCATGGGCGATCAATGCGGTGCTTGTTTCGGTGTTCCTGTTTCTTGGCCATCTCGGCAAGGTCACCCTGCCCTTCTGAGCAATCACCAGCACAGCCTGTGCCGGGATGACTATCCTGCCCGCTCCCGAAGCTCGCGCTCCTGCATCGCCCGCGTTGCAGCACATGTCGCCCGCCTATTTTGGCCTGGTGATGTCCACGGGCATCGTCTCGCTGGCCGCGCACATGCTCGAGTATCCGGTGCTGTCGAACACCCTGTTCGCCCTGAACCTGGTCTTCTATCCGATCCTGTGGTCGCTCTACCTGCTCAGGTTGAAGCGACATGGGAGAGCTCTTTGGAATGACTTTTCCGACCACCTTCGGGGGCCTGGTTTCTTCACCATGGTGGCAGCTACCAGTCTCCTGGGCAGTCAGTTTCTGCTGCTGGCTGACAGCATTCCGGCTGCGATTGCCTTCTGGGTGCTTGCGCTGGTCCTGTGGCTGGGACTGACCTATACGCTGTTCACGCTACTCACGGTCAAGGAGCGCAAGCCGGGCCTGGACGAAGGCATCAACGGGGGCTGGTTGCTTGCCGTGGTCGCTACGCAATCGCTTGCGGTCCTGAGCTCGCTGCTTGCCACGCGGATCGGTCAACCGGGAAAGCTCGAGCTGAATTTCTTCGCGCTTTCGATGTGGTTATGGGGCGGCATGCTCTACATCTGGATGATGTCGCTGATTTTCTACCGCTACACCTTCTTTCGCTTCTCGCCAGCCGATCTTTCCCCGCCGTACTGGATCAACATGGGCGCCATGGCGATCTCGACGCTTGCCGGATCGCTGCTGATCGTGAACACCGGTGACGCGCCATTCCTTGAGTCGCTGGTGCCGTTCCTTAAAGGGTTCACGGTGTTCTACTGGGCAACCGGAACCTGGTGGATACCGATGCTGCTTGTGCTGGGCCTGTGGCGTCACGTCTACAAGCGATTCCCGTTGAGCTACGACCCGCTCTACTGGGGGGCCGTGTTCCCGCTGGGGATGTATGCCGCATGCACACATGAAATGCGCCTTGCCCTCGGCTTCGACTTTCTCGCATGGCTGCCCAGCGTCTTTATCGTGCTGGCCAGCGTGGCATGGCTGGCTACCTTCTGGGGCATGCTTCGCAGCATGCATCGCGTCCTGTTTGCTGAATCAACCGGGCGCAGTGCCGTCAGGTAACACCACGCCATTGCGCCAGTTAGCACCGCTTCCGGGCGTACGCCGGTGCAACCCCCGGGATCAACTCCGGGGATAGGGTCAGCGGACGCTGCCGACGGGAATGCGATCCACTTCGGCCGCGTCGATGATCTCCGGCAGGTCGGTTTCCCGGCCAATCTGCGGGAAGTGAGCGCGCTCCATCCGTCGGATCGCGAAGTGCATCCATGCCAGTGCCGCAGCCACCACCAGAAACAGCAGCATGAAGCAACTGGTCCAGACGCCCGTCAGGTCGTTCATGACACCGAAGGCAATGGGCAGAATGAACCCACCAAGTCCGCCGATCATGCCCACCACACCGCCGACGGCCCCCACATGCTTCGGGTAGTAGACCGGAATGTGCTTGTATACGGCGGCCTTGCCCAGCGACATGAAGAAGCCCAGCACGAAGACCAGAACAGTGAATGGAATGAGACCGGTCGCCAGGTGCAGTCGAATGTCGCCGTCGATGCCCTTGATCACGTATTCGGTGTCCGGATAGGAAAGGAGGAAGGTGCAGAGGGCGGAAACACCGAATGTCCAGTACATGACGACCCGTGCGCCGGATCGGTCGGACAGCCAGCCCCCCACGATCCGGAAGAGACTGGCAGGAATGGAGTACGCGGCCGCAATCAGTCCAGCCGTCTTGACGTCCAGACCATAGGCCCCGGTGAGAAAATGCGGCAGCCATAGCGCCAGCGCCACAAAGCCGCCGAAGACGAAGAAATAGTAGAGAGAAAATCGCCAGACCTGGATGTTCTTCAGAGGCTCCATCTGCTGGCGGAACGACATCGGGCTGGCGCCGGAACGACGCCGCTCGGCTGCTTCCGGATCGTCCTGGCTGAACAGGAAGAACAGTACTGCCGTCACGGCAATGCCCGCCGCCCAGACCGTGGCCACCATGGTCCATCCGGCCGCAACCATCACCATCGGTGCGATCAGCTTGGTAACTGCCGCGCCCACGTTGCCGGCACCGAAGATGCCGAGTGCCGTGCCCTGCTTTCCAGCCGGGAACCATTTGGACACGTAGGCAACGCCAACCGAGAATGAACCGCCGGCGAGGCCGACGAACAGCGCCCCAACCATGAACTGCGTGTAGGTGTGTGCCCAGGTCAGCAGCCAGGTGGCCAAAGCTGCTGCCAGCATGACCAGCGTGAGTACCCGGCGACCACCATACTGGTCAGCCCATATCCCGAGGAAAAGTCGGGTCAGCGAACCGGTGAGAATCGGCGTTGCAATCAACAGTCCGAAAGCGGTTTCACTGAGCCCCAGATCCTTCTTGATCTGGATACCGATGATCGAAAAGATCGTCCACACCGCAAAGCAGACGGTGAAGGCAAAGGTGCTGAGCCACAGGGCACGCTGCTGCTGTGCGGCACTTGGGTTGGTTGCATTGATCATGCGTGAGTATCCGTTCGCCACCATCGTGGTGGCAGATCAGGAGTCAAGCGGCCGCCGCGACGATGTCATCCAGTCCACGTACCCGATAGCGCTCATGCAGCATCATCAGATAGTGCTGGATTTCCTGCTGGCGTACCTGCAGTGCGAGGTAGTCTGCGATCTGGTCGTGGACATCGGCGAACGTGAGTGGTTGACCACCGTCCATTTCATCGATCCTGACCACGTGATATCCCCAGCGGGATTCAACCGGGAAGCCGGCCAGCCCTTCACGCAGGCGGAATACCTGGCGGTCGAACTCCGGCGTGGTCTGGCCGCGGGTCAGCCATCCCAGGTCACCGCCCTGTTCCTTCGACGGACAGGCAGAGTGACGCATGGCGAACTCGTCAAGGCGTTCCGGATGATCGGCCAATTCGCCGATCAGTTTTTCTGCCGTCGAACGCGCCTGCAGCCGGGCACCGACATCGTCAGGGGCAGCAGCGAGCAACACGTGTCGCACCCGGATTCGATCGGGTGAGCGGAAGCGTTCCTGGTTCTGCTCAAAGTAGCGCCGGCAGTCGTCTTCGGTAGGAACGCGATCTTCCAGTTCGTTCTCCAGGATCGCGCGAATGGCCGCTTCCTCTTCGGTCTCCCTCTCCATTGGCGTGACCTCCGCCGGTACGCCAAGGCGTTCGGACTCGCGTCGCAGCAGTTCCCTGACCACCAGCGCCCGCGCGGCATCGGCCCGGGACTGTTCGGGCTTCATCGATCGGTGGTGCTGCATCTCCCGCGCGATTTCGGCCTCGCTGATCGGCGTTTCGCCAACGAACAGCGTACACGGCGCCGGTTGCCCGAGGCTGCGCGGTCCGTCCTGGCCCTCATGCTCGTGGAGCCTGGCATTGGAGGACTCCGGAGCGTTGGCATCGATCACCCGGATCGGAACGCTGCGCGGCAACTCGTTGCTCATCGAACTCAGGCCCTCGGTCCGTAGCGCAGCGCAGCCTGCCGCCGCCGCACAACCTGATATGGCCGCCACAGATAGCTCACCGGAATGCTCCAGATGTGCACCAGTCGTGTGAACGGCGCAATCAGGAACAAGGTCATGCCGAGGAATACGTGGGCCTTGTAGACCCAGTGAACCCCGGCGATGAAGTCGGCGGCGCCGCCGCGGAAGGTCACAATATGCTGCGCCCACTCGCCCAGCAGGATCATGACGCTGCCATCCATGTGGTGCGTGGACAGAACGATGGAATACAGTCCAAGCAGCAGTTGGGCAAGCAGCAGCACCAGCACCATGGTATCTGCCACCGTCCCGGTGGCACGAACGCGAGGATTGAACAGCCGCCGCCAGAGCAGCATCAACAGGCCAACCAGGCAGACCGCGCCGAACACACCGCCGGCAACCATTGCCAGCAACTGCTTTTGCGGTGCGGAAATCACATGTTCGTAGACAGAGTGCGGCGTCAGAAGACCCACCAGATGGCCGCCAAGGATCGCCAGCACGCCCAGATGGAACAGGTTGCTCGCGACCCGCATGCCACGGCTGGACAGCAGCTGGCTCGAGCCGGTACGCCAGGTGTACATGGCCCGGTCATAGCGCAACCAGCTGCCAACAAACAGGACGGTGAGCGCGATGTAGGGGTATATCTGGAACGCAAAGAGATTGATCGACGAGGTCATGATGGCATCTCACTGCTTTGATGGGCGGGCTTTGGGGTATGGCCGGCGGGTCCGCAGCCCTCGTCCGGCGCGTCGGGACCGAAGCGGACGGCCTCCTCCTCCCAGAGCTTGTCCATGGCTTCTGGTGTGTCGTCGCGAGGCTCCTGTTGCGCTCGCTTGCGGAAAGCCGCCAGGTCAAGACTTCCTTCCGAAAACTCGACCAGCAGCTCGAACAAGAGCGCATACGGCGTTTGCCGTTCTGCTGCCCTGGCCGCGAGAAGACCGACGATATGGCTGACGTGATGCAACCAGTCCCTGGCCTCTTCGAGCGGCTGGCGCGACAGGTACTCCAGCAACAGGGGAAGGTAGTCCGGCAGTTCCTTGGCGCTGAGTGAGAAACCGTTCTTTCGGTAGGTCTCGATCAGGTCGACCATGGCCTGTCCCCGATCGCGCGACTCGCCGTGAATGTGCTCGAAGAGCAGCAGACTCATCGAGCGGCCACGGTCGAACAGCGCCAGCCAGTTGTCCTGCGCCTGCAGCGGATCGGAATCCAGCAGATTCTCCACGAAGGTCGTCAGCTGCTGACTGCGTGTGCTTGAAAGGACGTCGGACCGACTGGCGTCGACGAGTTCTTCCCGATGCTCCCAGAGTTCGTCGGACGGATAGTCCAGGAGCACGCCGATCAGTTTGAGCATGCTCACGTCGCCACCTCGCGGTCATTCTCCTGGCGGTTCGGCGGCACCGAATAGGACGTGGTCCGCCGCTCACCGAACAGATCCGCAGGACTGTGGCCGCTGCAGCCATTACCAAACGTGAATCCGCATCCGCCGCGTTCCCCAAAGGCGTCGTCGGCATACTCCCGATGTGCGGTAGGAATCACGAACCGGTCTTCGTAATTGGCGATGGCCAGGTAGCGATACATGTCTTCGGCCTGGGCAACGGTCAAGCCCGCCTGCTGCAGCACCTCGATGTCCTCGACGCCGTCGACGTTCATGGCGCGACGCCAGGCGCGCATCGCCATCATGCGTTCGAGCGCACGGATCACCGGAGCCTCGTCACCGGCGGTCAGCATGTTGGCCAGATAGCGGACCGGGATACGCAAGGAGGCTACGTCGGGCAAGTGACCGTTCATCCCGACCCGTCCGCGCTCGGCCGCGGACTGAATCGGCGACAGCGGCGGCACGTACC
>JAGRJX010000295.1 GCA_020442545.1 Lysobacterales bacterium | reverse complement strand
TCGATGAAGTTGAGCTGATAGGTCTTGCCGTCGAGTGCGACGTACGGCAACGAGACCGACTGCGCCTTGATGGTGATGCCGCGCTCGCGTTCGATCGGGTTGCTGTCCAGCACCTGCGCTTCCATCTCGCGTTCCTGCAGTCCGCCGCAGAGCTGGATGATGCGGTCGGCCAGCGTGGACTTGCCGTGGTCGACGTGGGCGATGATGGAGAAGTTGCGAATGTTCCGCATGGACAGTGGCTGCTCAAGGTGTCTGGCCGGCCGATCAGGACGGATCGGCAGCCGCAAAGCCGGACATTATGCCACGAAGTGCCGGATTTTCCGGGCAATTCTGCCAAATGGCCGCGTTGCGGAGGAAAACCGGCTACGGCTCGACGGCGCCCGGCTCAATCGTCGTCCGGCCACTCGATTCGCGGCGCGGCGGCGTGCGGACTGGCCGCAGGTTGTTCGAGCACCGCGTTCAGCACCGCCATGGCATCGCGGGTCGCGGCCACGTCGTGGACGCGCAGGATGGTCGCGCCGTTCTGGGCGGCGATCAGCGCCCCCGCAACTGAACCGGTGACGCGATCCGCCGGGGATTCGCGACCGATCAGCTTGCCGATCATGGCCTTGCGCGACAGCCCGGCCAGCAACGGCAAGCCCAGATCGGAAAACCGCGACAGCTGACGCAACAGCAGCAGATTGTGTTCCAGCGTCTTGCCGAAGCCGAAACCCGGATCAAGCACAATGCGGCGCTTGTCGATGCCGGCCATTTCGCAGGCGAATATCCGCTCGGCGAGGAAGCGATGCACTTCGCCGACCACGTCGTCGTACTGCGGATCGGCCTGCATGCTGCGCGGCTCGCCCTGCATGTGCATCAGGCAGACTGGCACCGCCAGTTCGGCAGCGGCCTCCAGCGCGCCATCGCGACGCAGCGCATAGACGTCGTTGATCATCCCGGCGCCAGCGGCCACCGCGGCGCGCATGACTTCCGGCTTGGAGGTATCCACCGAAATCGGCAGGTCGCAACCCGAAACCAGCGCCTCGATCACCGGAACAACGCGGTCGAACTCCTCCTGCACCGACACGTCATCGGCACCGGGGCGCGTGGATTCACCGCCGACATCGAGGATGTCCGCACCCTCCTCGGCCAATGTCCGCGCATGCGAAACGGCCGCATCGACGCTGTCGAAGCGGCCGCCATCAGAAAACGAATCCGGCGTGACGTTGACGATGCCCATGATCCGCGGTCGGTCCAGCAACAGGACGCGTCCACGGCAATCAAGGCTTGGGGTGGTGTCGAACATCGCGCCTCTGTCTTCCTGGTAGTGCCGGCGCCACGCCTAGCGGTTGCCGTCCTTGCCATGTCCGGCCCGCGAGTAGGCGAGCGCCAGGGCGATACCCAGTCCGCTACCGAGAGCGAGTCCGATGCCGACACCAAGGGCGATGTTTCCCAGGGCGGCACCGAGCCCTCCTCCGATCGCCATGCCAGACCCGATACCGACCGCCATGCCGGCACCTGCCATCGCCTGGCGCGAAGCCGGCCCGGACTCGTCGCCTTCGCGCTGATGGCGGCGCGGGTCCGTCATCGGCTGTATGCCTGCTGCGACATCCGGACTGTCAGCTCTGCGTCGCCGGACCACCGACGCTGCCGGCTGCCGGCGGCGGCTCGTTGCCGGGTACCGGTGCTGCGTTCTGCCAGTCGCTCGGTGGACCCGGACGTTCGCCGCGCATGATCGCGTCGATCTGCGGCTCGTCGATGGTCTCGTAGGTGAGCAGCGTGTCGGCCATCATGTGCAGCTTGTCCATGTTCTCGGTGAGGATGCGGGTCGCCTCGACGTAGGCTGCGTCCAGCGTGCGGCGCACGACTTCATCGATCTTGCGCGCGGTTTCGTCGGACACGTTCTTGTGCTGGGTCACGCTGCGCCCAAGGAACACCTCGTCCTCCTGCTCGCCGTAGGTCATCGGGCCCAGCTCATCGGACAGACCCCACTTGGTGGCCATGTCGCGGGCAATGGCGGTGGCACGCTGGATGTCGTTGCTGGCACCGGTGGTGACTTTCTCCGCGCCGAATATCAGCTCTTCGGCGACGCGGCCGCCGTACAGCGAGCACAGCTGCGACTCCAGACGCTGCTTGGAGTGGCTGTAGCGATCCTGTTCGGGCAGGAACATGGTCACGCCCAGCGCGCGGCCGCGCGGAATGATGGT
>JAGRJX010000294.1 GCA_020442545.1 Lysobacterales bacterium | reverse complement strand
TGACGATGCCGGCGGTCACCGAATGATCGAAGCCAAACGGCGAACCGATGGCGACCACCCACTGTCCGGGCTTGAGGTTGCGCGAATCGCCCAGATCGACGGTAGGCAAGTTGCTGCCCTTGATCTTGAGCACGGCCACGTCGGAACGTGCGTCACTGCCCACCACCTCGGCATCCAGTTCACGACGGTCGCTGAGGCGCACCACGACTTCATCCGCGCCATCGATCACGTGATGGTTGGTGAGCACGTAGCCATCGGCGGAGATGATGAAACCGGAACCCATCGAGGTGCGGTCGCGCGGCTGCGGCGCGCGGAAGCCGGGACCACCCGGCTGGCCAAAGAAGCGACGGAAGATTTCCGGCACTTCCTGTTCGTCCGGCTGCTGGCCATGCTGGCCGCGCTGGCGCATGGCGGCTTCGGCGGTACGTGTGGCCTCGACGTTGACCACCGCGGAGCTGACCTTGTCCACCAGCTCGGTGAAATCCGGTGGTTGCGCATTGGCAGTGTTGAACCCGATACCGGCGAGCAGTGGCAGCACGGCGGCGAATTTAAGGAAACGGATCATGGGATGCGTGACTCCTTATCACTCGAATAAACAGAAACTGGGGCGTCGAAGCGAGGCAACGGCGCGAATCAATGCAGCAGGCGTTCAACCTGACTCGGCGCGCGGCGGGTCGGCGCCATGAAGCGGCGCGACTCGAATCTGCGGCAAGCGGTTTTTCGATCCGCGAATCGCCCATAAAGTTCCGGCAACTGCGCCAATCAGCGTGAGCAGATCAACACCTGCGTTCAGCCAGTAGCCAGCCAACCAGCCAAGCCCTGCGCCCAGCAGCATACCCAGCGTGGCCAAGCCGTAGACCAGCCACGCGGACTGTCGCAGCCAGCGATCCGACAAACGCAGCTGCACCGCTTCGCCCGGCACCGGGTCCAGGTCGAAGCACTGGCGATCCAGCGTCAGCTCATCGCCGGCTGGCGTGCGGAAAAGATCGCAGCGACCACCACAGCCGCCGCAGTCGCTGCAGCGTTCCAGCGCACGCAGGCGAACGACGTCACCGTCGACCGCATCGATCACTGCACGGCGTTCGGCCATTGAAGTCGTTCGTCGAGGTCAGCCTTCGCGCGGCGAAATGCCCTGCGCGAAACGCTGCACGGTCAGCTCGGGCACATCACCGATCACGTAAACGCGGTGCCTGTCGACCTGGCGGGAAAATACGCTGAGTGCGCCTTCGCGGATGTTGATCGGCGGATTGGCGCTGCTGGCGGGTGACGGCGAGATGTAGACCGATACGCTGGCCAGACCATCCGAGAACACCAGGTGTTCCTCGTTCGGCTGCGCGGCATCGCGCTCGGCCATGGTCTGTCTGAAGCCCGGCGGCAGGTCGGCGATGTCCCAGCGCGATTCGCTGGGCGACATCGTGGAAATCGGCTTCGTGTCCACCTGCCTGGGCTGCGCATTGACGGTGGCCTTGAGCTGGTCATCGCCGGGCACGGCACCGATGTCGATGTCGGTGAACATCATCAGCTCAACCGGAATGCCGTCCACGCCATGGCGAACCGACTTCAGCAGCAGGCCACTGTCGAAATCCAGCCACAGACGATAGGAATAGCGGAAGGCGTCGCCCGCACGGACGTCGACCACCTGCGTGGGCCGGCCGGCAATGCGATCCTCGCCAACGGCAACCACGCGATAATGCGGCAAGGCGCGCTTGAGCTGCTCGGCATCGAACGGCGTGGCCGCCCCGCCACGTACGTATGCGCGCGGCAGGCCACCGTTGCCGGTGAACAGCACGGTATTGCCATGCCGAACCATCTCGCGCGGCTCGCCATTCATCGACATCAGGCGCTCGCCTTCGCCCTGCTCGTTGGCTCGATGGAATACGCGCAGCGTCTCCATCTGCCCGCGGGCACCATAAACCAGCGTGCCGATGTAGTTCTGCTGGCGCGCCGCCGTGTCCATGCGTTGCAGCCATTCGTCAGCCGTTGCGGCCCAGCCTGCAGCGGTCATCAGGAATAGCGACAATCCAAGCAACCAGCGGGCGGACCGCAGCTGTTTCGACATCAGTGCAGCTCCAATCGAAGCCGTCCCGGTCAACGACGTTCCGCTGCCGGCTGCGAAGAATTGGCGACCACGCGGACGTAGTCCAGTGGTGCGCCCTGCCCGCTGGCCTGCAGCGCAAGGTTATGACGGACGAGGTAGGACTCGATGCGCGGATCGGCGAAATGCGCCGGACCCAGCGTGCGACCCTGGGTGACCGACACCGTCTGTGCCGGCAGGCTGCCGAAGTCGGGACGCAGATCGGATTCGCGGATCGGCGATTCGACCACCGCGCCCGCGCTCACCGCCGCCGGCGCGGTGCTGGCGACCGTGGCGACCGGCGTGCCAGCGTTGTTCGGAGACTGGGAATCCGGTCCAGCCGGGCGCGTCGCCATCAGCGCGACCAGCGCCACCGATGCAGCCACTGCGGCACCGCCACCCCAGCGCAGCAGCGTGCCGCCAC
>JAGRJX010000293.1 GCA_020442545.1 Lysobacterales bacterium | reverse complement strand
CGCCGGCGCCCACGGCAAGATCACCCTGCCGGCCGAACAGCGCATCCTGCGCCGCTGGAAGCACAAACACCCGGCCCGCTATCTGCAAACCGCGGCCACGCCGGAACGGATCGGTGGCGATGAGGACATCGCGCCGGCACAGCGGCCGTTCGAGTACATGCTCAACGCCCTGCGCCTGGTGGACGGCGTACCGGCCGGCGACTTCGAGGCGCGCACCGGCCTGCCGCTGACAGCCGTCCGGCCGCTTCTGGACGACGCACGCCGCCGGAACTGGCTCGACCTGGACCGGGAATGCATCCGCCCGACTGCACTGGGCCGGAAATTTCTCAACGACGTGATGGCGCTTTTTCTCGATACCAATGGCGCTGACGCTGCAGATTCCGGGCCACGACCCGCAACCGGGCCGACCGCATCGATGACCGATGGCGGTTGACGTAGCGCGAAACTACAGGCAAAACGTGATGCGCATCACATTGTTGCAGAATGCACGACTCGCATAGAATCGCCACTCGCCCCTGGGGAAGTCATATGTCGACGCCGGTCATACATCGAGGCACTGCCTCAGCGCCACCGCCCAGTCTGGCCCAGCGCAACTTCCCGCGCCGGGTTCGCATGCTGCTGGAAGGCGTGCTGAAGCTGGTCTCCGATGACATCGAGCGGGGGCTGAGCAACGCGCTGAACGAGACCGAGCAACAGCTCTTCAAGATGGCCGAGCAGGCACGCAGCAACGAAGTGCAGCAGCACTGTTTTGAGGCGCTTCGCGAGGTCAAGCGCAGCCGCGGTGATCTGGTTCCCCGTTTCCTGATCGGCCTGGAGGCCAGTCTGGCTGTCGTTCAGGACCCCCATATCGTTGCCGCCGTCGACGATGGGCCGAAGGCCGGCGAGCTGTCGCTGGTCGATGTGGTCGAAGTCGACGAGATGACGGTGCTGCGCGAGATTGCCACCCGCGCGGAGATCGGCAACAGCCTGTCGTTGTTCCTGCTGGGGCAGCGGATGGGCGTTATCGCTGGCCGACCCGCTTTCGATTCGGACACCATTCCGATCGGGCCTCATGCGCTATGCCGGATTCTGCGCGACGCCGCCGGCTGCCTGGGAATCGGCGAGCAGGATCGGGTCGTTCTGTTCCGGCAGTTCGAGCGACAGGTCTTGACCCACACCAGTCTGCTGCTGGACACGCTCAACGACTACCTCGTCAAGCAGGGCGTACTACCCACGCTGACTTTCGTACCGGTGCGTGCGCAGCGCAGCCCAGCAGCCCCCGAACCGGAAGCCGGACCGGCACCAAATGAATCAGAAGATCGTCGCAAACGCCGCGGTGCGCCGATGTCGCCCCCACCGGCAATGGCATCCCGCCCTGCCGCGCCAGCGCGCAAGAACGGCACCAGCGAAGCAGACCTGCAATCCTTCGAGGCCCTGCGGCAACTGCTGAGCGGCAAACGCAACCTGCTCGGCAAGCTCGGGGGCGGGCGTTCGGGCGGTGCGCCGGAAATCACCGCCAGCCTGAATGATGTTCAGGCCGGGCTCGGCATGCTGCAGGCCCGACCGGCGACCAGCACCGTTACCGACGGGGTCGCCAGACCTCGCACGGTCCGCCAGGTCAAACAGGACCTGCTGGTCCAGCTTCGGCGCAACGCTCCGGCCGGCAAGGCCCCGCAGCTCAACGAGGAGGACAACGACACCTTCGAGCTGGTCGGGCTGTTGTTTGAAAACCTGATGCAGGACGTGCGACCCAGCAGCCCTGCCGCAGATCTGCTGACCCGCATGCAGGTGCCTTTGCTGCGCGTGGCGCTGCAGGACAAGAGTTTCTTCACCCAGCGCGAACACCCGGCGCGCGAGATGCTGGCCAGCATTGCTGAAACCGGCGCCCAGTGGGTGGGCGATGACGACGTCGACCGCACCCTGATCGACAAGCTGCGGGTGCTGGTTGATCGCGTCAGCAACGAGTTCGATGGTGATCAGAACATGCTCACCGGCATGGTCAGCGATATCAGCAAGCACCTGCAGACCGTGCAACGCAAGGCCGACGTCGCCGAACGCCGACATGTGGAGGCGGCGCGGGGACGCGAGAAGCTTGAGCTGTCACGCCTGCAGGCTGCCGAAGCCATTGATCGCCTGCTCAAGGACAAGCCGGTACCCAAGTTCCTGCACACGCTGCTGGCACAGGCCTGGACCGACGTGCTGGCGCTGACACTGCTGCGCAAGGGAGCTGATTCCGACACCTTCCGCCTGCAGCAGCACGTGGCTCAGCGTCTGATCGAGTCCGCCGCCAGCAGCGCTGCGGATGGCGAGTCGGTCATCGGGCCAACCGAGGCTGCCTCGCTGCGTGAGGACATCGAGCAGGCCCTCGGGCAAGTGGGCTACCACGTCGATGACGCCAAGGCGGTGTCCACCCGCTTGCTGGCGCTGTCGCAGGACGAAGCGAATGACGACCCGGCATCGCGCACCGAACTCACCGTTCGTCTGAAGTCGCGCAGCAGGCTGGGTTCCAGCGTCACCGGCGACGACGGCAAGGCGGTCAGTGATCGCGACCTCAGCGAGGGCGAGAAGAAGCAGCTGGAAATGTTGCGCAAGATTCCGTTCGGTACCTGGATGGACTTCACCGTCAACCAGCAGGGCGACAAGGTGCGGCGGCGGCTGTCTTGGTACAGCACGGTTACCGGGCACAGTCTGTTCGTCAATCAGCGCGGCCAGCGTGCCGGCGAATACTCCATGCGCTGGCTGGCCCGCGAACTCGACCGCGGCAATGTCAGCATCGTGCAGCCGGAGAAAGGCAACATGATCGACCGAGCCTGGGGACGCATCATGAGCGCGCTGCGCTCCTTTGCCGGCGGCGGCAAGAATGCCGCAGCTGCGGTCGGCCAGGGCGCCACGCCATGAACGAGTATCGCCGCGCAAAACGCAAACATGCCGACGAAGCCATCGACGTCTTCGACTGCATGACCGAGCAGTCGATTGGCCGTATCGGCAATCTCTCGGAATCCGGCGCGATGCTGATCTGCCCGCAACCACTGTTCGAGGACGCGCTCTACCAATTGCGCTTCAGCATTCGCGACAGCACGGGCCGGGAGCGTTCGGTCGAGGTTGGGGCACACCACCTCTGGTCCGACGAGGCCGGCTCGCCCGGACAGCACTGGTGCGGCCTGCGCTTCATCGACGTCACCAAGGACCATCTCCAGATCATGCGCGACTGGGTGGAAACACCCGGCGAAAGCTACGCTTGAGCAAGCGTCACTTGTCGCCGACCAGTCCGCGGCGACTGGTGCCATCGCGTCGCGGCCAGCTTCTTGCGATGCTGGCAGTCGCCCTGCTGCTCGCGCTGGCCGGCTGCCAGCAGCCACCGCCGCTGCGCGAGACACTGGTGGTGTTCGGCGGCGAAGCCGACTTCCAGATCATCACCAACCAGCCCGATCAGGCGCGTCAAGCCCTTGCAGGCATCAACCAGCGGTTGACCCGGTACGATCACGAATGGCATGCATGGCGACCGGGGCCGCTGGTCGACATCAATCGCGCACTGGCGCGCGGCGAGGCGGTTGAGGCACCGGCATCGGTCATCATGCTGATCCAGCGGTCGCGTCCGTTCCAGACCATGACCGACGGCCTGTTCGACCCGGCGATTGGCGGTCTGCTGGCGATGTGGGGGTTTCATACCAGCAAGTTTCCCGTTACCTCACCAGCCCCCGACGAGACGGAAATCAAGCGCTGGCGCGACACCCTGCCGACTCTGGACGATGTCCACATCAACGGACACCGGGTCAGCAGTGATGACCCGGCAGTTCAACTGGATTTTGGTGCCATTGCCGAGGGTATTGCCGCCGAGGAAGCCGCTCGTACGTTTTCGGAGTTCGGCATCAACAATGCACTGATCACGCTGGGCGGCGATGTCTACGCACTCGGCAATCGCCACGGCGAACCCTGGCGGGTAGCGATTCGCGATCCGTTCAGCAACGTGCTGGCCGGCGTCGAACTGGAGGGCCGCGAGGCGCTCTTCTCTTCCGGCAACTACAACAAGTTCCGTGAGTCACCCAGCGGGGCGCGCTGGCCTCACATCCTGGACCCGCGCACCGGCATGCCGGCCACCGGCGTAGCGGCCGTTTCCGTGCTGCATCCCGACCCGGTGCTGGCCGACGTTGCTGCCACGGTGCTGATGATCGCCGGCCCGGCACGATTCGTTGACCTCGCCCGGCGAATGCAGCTGGGCTGCGCGCTGCTGCTGACCGAGCAGAACGAGCTGATGATCACCCGCGCCATGCTTTCCCGGATCGACCTACAGCGCGAACCGGTGATGCTGGGCGAGCCGATCGATCTCGGCGACAGCTGCGCCCCGAACGCGCCCTGAGGCGTCCATCGGGGACTTTCCGCGGATGCGCCACCCACGCGCATTCGGCACAATGACGGGCTGATTCGAACCTTTCGAGGACGGCATTGCCATGTCCCAGAACGACCTCTCCCGGCTTTTCGCCGAGCACATCACCAGCCGCCAGCGCGAAGCCGAAGCCGTGCTTGCCGCCAGCGGCCACGATCATCTGCTGATCGCTGCCGGCGTCGACAAGTACCGCTTCCACGACGACATGCCGTATCCGTTCCGGCCGAATCCGCAGTTCCTCGCCTGGGCACCGCTGGATCATCACCCGCGCTGCTGGCTGGCGGTCACGCCGGGCACGAAGCCGGTGCTGGTCTACTACCAGCCGGACGATTTCTGGCATCTGGTGCCGGCAAACCCGGACGGCTACTGGGTCGATGCCTTCGACATCCGCATCGTGCGCAACGCTGCGGACATCGCCGCCGAGCTGCCGCCGGCCGCGAAGGCCGCGATCCTCGGCGAGGCCGACGCCGCCATCGACGGCTACGCGCCGAACAACCCGGACGCCGTGGTCAATCCGCTGCACTACGCGCGCGGCGTAAAGACGGCTTACGAACTGGTGATGATGCGCCGAGCGCAGCAGCGCGCCGTCGCCGGCCATCGCGCCGCCGAAGCGGCCTTCCGCGCGCACGAGTCCGAACTCGGCATCCAGCGCGCCTACCTCGCCGCCAGCGGCCACCTCGACACCGACCTGCCTTACGGGAACATCATCGGCCTCAACGAACACGGCGCCGTGCTGCACTACCAGCACCAGGACGCGATGGCGCCCAGCGACAGCCGCAGCTTCCTGATTGACGCCGGCGCGCAGGTGGTCGGCTACGCCGCCGACATTACCCGCACCTACGCGCGCAGCGTCGGCCCGTTCCAGGACCTGATCGACGGCGTCGATGCCGTGCAGCGACGGCTCTGCGACGCCGTGCGTGCCGGCACCGACTACGCCCATCTGCACCTCGACTGCCATCGCCAGCTGGCACAGGTGCTGATCGACCAGGACGTGCTCAACGGCAGCGCCGACGATGCGGTGGCGTCAGGCGTCAGCTCGACCTTCTTCCCGCACGGCCTGGGTCACC
>JAGRJX010000292.1:8161-8687 GCA_020442545.1 Lysobacterales bacterium | reverse complement strand
CAACTGCCACTCGCAGATGGTGCGCACGCTGCGCTTTGAAACCGAACGCTACGGCCACTATTCGCTGGCCGGCGAATCCGTCTACGACCGCCCCTTCCAGTGGGGCAGCAAGCGCACCGGCCCGGATCTGGCCCGCGTTGGCGGTCGCTACTCCGACGACTGGCACCGGGTCCACCTGATCAACCCGCGCGACGTGGTGCCGGAATCGAACATGCCCGGATTTCCATGGCTGGAGGACGCCGGCATCGACGCCGGCCAGCTGCGGCGGCACATGGAGGGGTTGCGCCGCATCGGCGATCCGTACAGCGACGAGGACATTGCCGGGGTTCCCGACGCAGTCGCCGGCAAGACCGAGATGGACGCGCTCATTGCCTACCTCCAGGGGTTGGGCCGACACGCGCCGCGAGGAGGCGAATGATATGGACAGCGGAACCTTCTCCGGCGTGGTGACTGCCATCCTGATCGTCACCTTCATCGGCGGCTGGATCTGGGCCTGGAGCGCCAAGCGCAAGCCCGACTTCGACGC
>JAGRJX010000292.1:0-8112 GCA_020442545.1 Lysobacterales bacterium | reverse complement strand
CGAGGGTCTGTCATGAGCAATGCATGGTCCTGGTATGTGATCGCCATCGTCGTGCTCAACGTGGCCGGCTGCGTCTGGCTGCTGTGGTGGACCGGCAAGCGCCGTCCCGGCGATCCCGCACCCACCGACACCAGCCACGTCTGGGATGGCGATATCACCGAATACAACAAGCCGATGCCGCGCTGGTGGATCGTGCTGTTCTATCTGACGATCATCTTCAGCATCGGCTACCTGTACTGGTATCCCGGCTTCGGCAACTATGCGGGCAGCTCCGGCTGGACCTCGGTGGGTGAGCTCAAGGCCCAGCAGGCCGAAGCCAACCAGCGGCTGGCCGACACTTTTTCGCGCTTTGAAGGCATGCCTCTCGACCAGATGGCGGACGACCCGGATGCGCTGCGCATCGGTCGCTCGGTGTTCGGCAACTACTGCTCCACCTGCCACGGCTCGGATGCGCGCGGCGCCAGGGGCTTTCCGAACCTGGCCGACGATATCTGGCACTGGGGCGGTTCGCCGCAGCAGATCGAGCAGACGGTAATGAACGGACGCACCGCCGCCATGCCGCCACTGGCCGCCGCGGTGGGTGGCGAAGCCGGCGTCACGGAAGTGGCGGTCTATGTCCAGTCACTGTCGGGCCAGAAGGTGGATCCGGCGCTGGCAGCCGCCGGCAAGAATCGCTTTGCCGGCATCTGCGCCGCCTGCCATGGTCCCGAGGGCAAGGGCAATCCCGCGCTCGGCGCACCGGACCTGACCGACAGCTACTGGCTGTACGGCAGTGATTTCGACAGCATCCGTGAGGGGATCGTCAACGGACGTAACGGCAACATGCCCGCCCACGGCCCGATTCTCGGGAAAACGCGCGCCCGGATGGCGGCGGCCTATGTGTATTCACTGTCGCACGGCAAGGACGGTCAAGCCGCAGACGCGAAATGAACGCCACGGCCTCCTTTGATCACCCGCGCCGGCCGCTCTCGCAGCGGCTCGGGGCGATCCTGTGGCCATCGTTCTTCGCCGCGGGCGTGGCGACCATGGTGTTTTTTGCCTTCGTCGATCCACTGCAGCTGCGCGACATGACCTTTCCCCACATCGTCATCAGCCGTGGCTTGGGCTACACAATCGGTTTCTTCATGTTCTGGCTGGCCACGGCCAGCGCCTGCACCTTCACCTGGATACTGCTGCGACCTGCCAGCCGCTTCAACCGGACGCCCGGTGGGCGGAGCTGAGCGATGAGCAAGGTCATCGACAGTACGCTGGTGGAGCAGCCCGGTGGCTTCTACCAGGCCGAAGGCAAGGTGTATCCGCGCAGCGTCAGCGGTCGCTTCCAGCGACTGCGCACGCTGGCGGTGTTCTGGCTGCTGGGTATGTACTACCTCTTCCCCTGGCTGCCCTGGGATGGCCGCCAGGCGGTGTTGTTCGACCTGCCGGCGCGCAAGTTCTACATCTTCGGCCTCAACTTCTGGCCACAGGACTTCATCTTCCTCGCCCTGCTGCTGATGATGGCCGGCCTGTCGCTGTTCTTCTTCACCGCGCTGGCCGGGCGCCTGTGGTGCGGCTACGCCTGCCCGCAGACGGTGTGGACGGAGGTCTTCCTGTGGATGGAGAAGTGGACCGAGGGTGACCGCAACCAGCGCATGAAGCTGGACGCCGCACCGTGGTCGTGGAACAAGCTGCGCCGCAAGGGCAGCAAGCACGTTATCTGGCTGCTGTTCGCGCTGTGGACCGGGTTCACCTTCGTCGGTTTCTTCACCCCGATCCGTGATCTGGGCGCCCGCCTGTATCCGTTTGCCTGGGGCGGCTGGGAAACCTTCTGGGTGCTGTTCTACTCGCTGGCCACCTGGGGCAACGCCGGCGTGCTGCGCGAGCAGGTCTGCAAGTACATGTGCCCGTATGCGCGCTTCCAGGGCGCCATGTTCGACCGCAACACGCTGATCATTGCCTACGACCCGATGCGCGGCGAGCCACGCGGCCCGCGCAAGCGCGGCCTCGGCAGCGTGCTGGATCGGGCACGAGGCCTGCTGCCGCACGCGCGAGCCGAAGCCGAAGTGGTCAAGGCCTATCGTCAGGGTCTGGACCGGCACAGTGCACTGCACGCGCGTTCCAGCACGGGTCTGGTGGATATGGACAGTCCGCTGCACGTGGAACGGCCGATTGACGATCTTGTCACCTCGCACCCGCCTGATGAGCTGGGCGACTGCATCGACTGCACGATCTGCGTGCAGGTCTGTCCGACCGGCATCGACATCCGAAACGGCCTGCAGTACGAGTGCATCGCCTGCGCCGCCTGCATTGATGCCTGTAATGACGTCATGGACAAGATGGGCTATCCCCACGGCCTGATCCGGCACACCACCCAGAACGCCGTGGAAGGCAAGCCGGGCGGAGTGCTGCGCCCGCGGGTGATCATCTACGGACTGCTGCTGTGCGCGCTGCTCGGGGCCTGGGTCTGGGGCGTGCTGCACCGTGCACCCCTCATCGTCGATGTGCTTCGAGACCGCAACGCGCTGTACCGCGAGACCACCGGCGGAATAGAGAACGTGTACACGCTGAAGCTGGTCAACAAGACCCCGGAACGTCGTCGCTATCGGCTGGACATCAGCGGCAACCCGGCCATTCAGCTGGTCAATGATCCTTCACCGATCCGGCTCGAAGCGGAAACCGTGGAAAGTCTCAGCCTCACCTTGCGCGCCGAGTCCGGATCGATTCATGGACGCCAGGCAATCCGGATCCGCATCCTCGACGACAGCGGCCAGATGCTGGCCGAGCAGGACAGCGCCTTCTTCGCGCCGCCATGAATCCGGAGCAGACGCATCGACCGGCGCTGCGAGAGCCGCTGCTGTGGCTGGTCATCGGGCTGCCGCTGGCGGCCGTAGTGGCCGGCATCCTGACCCTGGTCATCGCCATCCGCGCCGGCGGCGCCGACGCCCTGCCCGATCCGGTACGGCGCACCGCCCAGATCCAGCAGCTGGACCTGGGGCCGGATCATCTTGCCCGGGACGCGAGCCTCACCGGCAATCTGCAGATCGAAGCCGACGGCCGGATGCGGCTGCAGCTGGATGGTGAGGTGGCGCAAGCTGTCCTGCTGCTGCAACTCATTCACCCCGCCGACGCCGCGCAGGATCGCCAGATCGCCCTGCATCGCGATGCGGCAGCGTGGTCCGGCAGCGTGTCGGATATCGATACCGGCCATGACTGGCGGCTACAGCTGATGTCGCCCGATCAGGGCTGGCGACTGCACGGTCGCTGGCACCGGGGCCAGCGATCGATCCACCTGGCACCGGCGCTGGAGCCGAAGTGAGCGTCAGCCAGTGTCATCATTGCGGCGAACCGCTGCCGGCGTCGCCGCTGCGGGTGCGCGTGGATGGACAGGATCGCGCCATGTGCTGCGCCGGATGCGCCAGCGCCGCGCAGTGGATCACCGGCAGCGGCCTTGGTGACTACTACCGGCTGCGCGATGGCGACAGCCGTCGGGTCGCCGAAACACTTCCTGATCTGTCCGCGTGGGATCGGGACGATGTCCAGCGCGAACATGTCCGCGTGATCGATGGCGAAATGCGGGAGATGACGCTGGTGGTGGACGGCATGCATTGCGCCGCCTGCGCCTGGCTGATCGACCGCGCCCTGCGCCGGGAGGTCGGCGTCGAGGACGTGTCGGCAAATGCGGTCACCGGCCGCGTGGCGCTGCGCTGGCGCCCGGCGCGCGCACGGCTTTCGACACTGCTCGCACGCTTGCACCGTCTTGGCTACCGGCCTTATCTAGCCGGCGGCGATGCGCTCGAACGCGGCCGCCGCCAGGCGCGGCGGCGCCTGTTGCTGCGTCTCGGCGTGGCCGGCCTCGGCGCCATGCAGGTGATGATGCTCGCCGAGGCGCTGTATCTCGACCACAGCCGCGAGATGTCCGTGGCCACACGTGATTTTTTCCGCTGGATCGCCGTGCTGGTTTCCACGCCCGTGGTGTTCTTCAGTGGCTGGCCGTTCATCGCAGGACTTTGGCGCGAAATTTCGCTGCGCCGTCTCGGCATGGACACGCTGGTCGGCGGATCAATCCTGCTGGCCTGGCTGGCAAGCCTGGTGCAGACCCTTCGCGGCGGACACGACGTCTGGTTCGACGCCGCGGTGATGTTCGTCCTGTTCCTGCTGGCGGCACGTTTTCTTGAACAGATGGCCCGACAGCGTGCCAACGCACAGGTTGAGGCGCTGGCCCGCGCACGCCCGGCCCTGGCTACCCGCGAGACGGACGATGGCAGCCTCCGACAGGTGCCGGTCAACACGCTTGAGACTGGCGACCGGTTGCTGGTAGCCAGCGGTGAAGCGCTCCCTGCCGACGGCCAGCTGCTTGGCGCAGCGCAGCTGGACGAATCACTGCTGACCGGCGAATCCATGGCGCGCCATCGCAACGCCGGCGACGCCGTTTTTGCCGGCAGCCTGTGCCGGGGGCAGCCGCTACGGATGACCGTAACCCATGCCGGCAGCGACACCCGTCTGTCGCAGATGGTCCGGCTGGTGGAAGCCGCGCAGCGGCAGCGGCCACCGCTTGCCCTGTGGGCCGACCGCATCGCGTCCCGCTTTGTGGCCTCGGTGCTGCTGGCCGCACTGCTCACCTTCGCGCTGTGGAGCTGGCACGCAGGGCCCGAGCAGGGTTTTTCCGTGGCGCTGGCGCTGCTCGTCGTGAGCTGCCCCTGCGCCCTGTCGCTGGCCATCCCGACGGCGCTGGCCGCAACCCATTCGGGCCTTTCGCGGATAGGTGTTCTGGCGCTCACCGAGCGAGCCTTGTTTGTAGCGCCAGACGTCAACGAGTTGCTGCTCGACAAGACCGGCACGCTGACCGAAGGCCGACCACGCCTGCTCGATACTGCTGTCTTCGGCTCGCTTTCCGCGACGCGCGCTGGCGAACTGGCGGCGGCGCTGGAGGCCGGCAGCAGTCATCCGCTGGCACGGGCATTTGCGTCCCGGGGGAATGCGCGGGCCAGCCGGCTCCAGAGCGTTCCGGGTCGCGGTGTCAGCGGCATCATCGACGGCCGCCGGCTGTTCCTGGGGCGCGCCGACTACGCTGCGCGGCGCAACGATGACGGTGCAGTCTGGCTTGGCGACGGACAACGGGCACTGGCCCGTTTCGAGATCGGCGACCGCCTTCGCGACGATGCCGCGATCATGATCGCCGCCATCCGACAGCGCGGTATCCACCCGGGAATCGTCAGTGGCGACGGCGACGGCGCAGTCCGCAGGGCGGCCCGGCAGCTGCGCATCGATGACTGGCGCGCACGCCAGCTGCCGGAAGACAAGCTGACCCTGATCCGGCAACGACAGCAGCAGGGCGCGCGCGTGGCCATGCTCGGCGACGGCATCAACGATGCGCCCGTACTGGCTGCTGCCGACCTTTCGGTGGCGCTCGCCGAAGGGGCAGCGCTGGCCCACCGCAGCGCGGATCTGGTGATCCTCAACGGCCGCCTCACGCGCCTGCCGCAGGCGCTGCAGCAGAGCACCCGCATGCGCCGCGTGATCAACCAGAATCTCGCCTGGGCGCTGGCATACAACGCGCTGGCCCTTCCCGTGGCGGCAGGCGGCTGGGTGACACCTGGCCTTGCCGCACTGGGCATGGCGCTGTCCTCCCTCGGCGTTACCCTGAACGCGCTTCGCATGACCACGCCCCCGCCGTTGCCCGATGCCAAACCGGCGATCGATCCGCTCGACGCCAGTGGGGAACTGGCGACATGAACATCCTGCTGGTACTGGTGCCGATCAGCCTGGTCCTGCTCGGCGTCGCGATCGTCACCTTCGTCTGGGCGGTCCGCTCAGGGCAGTTCGATGATCTCGACACGCCCTCCATCGATATCCTCGCCGACGACTCGTCGCCACGCGAGCCGGACGATGCGGCAAGCGACACGAGCGCGCCGGACGAAGAGCGGCATGCCGGTTGATCTGCTGGTGATGGGCGCGGCGCTGCTGGCCGGCCTGGTCGGCAGCGTGCACTGTGCGGCCATGTGCGGTGGCATCGCCACCGGACTGGGGTCCAGCCAGCCAGGCTTGGCAGCAGCCCTGCAGTTCAATCTGGGACGGGTGACCGGCTACGCACTGGCGGGCCTGCTGGTCGGACTGTTGGGGGCCGCGCTGCTGCGCCTGTGGCAATGGCCGACATTGGCTGTGGTACTGCGCGTGCTGCTTGGCGGCGTGCTGGTACTGGCCGGTCTTCGGCTGCTGGATCAGCGCGGGCGTATGGGCTTTCTCAATCGTCCAGGTCGCGCCCTGTGGCAGCGGATTGCACCGCTGTCGCGGCGACTGCTCCCGGCTGACCGTGGCTGGAAACGTCTGTTGACCGGCATGCTGTGGGGCTGGTTGCCCTGCGGTCTGAGCGGAACGCTTCTGTCCGCCGCCTGGCTGCAAGGAGACCCGCTCAATGGTGCGCTGCTGATGGCCGCCTTCGGGCTCGGAACGCTGCCGATGATGGCGCCGTTGACCTGGTCGGGGGCGCGCACGCTGCGCGCCATGCAGCGCGGCTGGCCGCGCCGAGGTGCCGCGCTGTTGCTGGTGCTGGCCGGGCTGGTCACCGCCGCCAGTCCGTGGTTGCTGAAGATCCCGGCCCTGCACGGCGCACTCTCGGCACTCGGCTGCCAGGTACCCGGCTGAGCCAGCACCCGATTCGGGGATCAGTTTGCTGGGATGGCGAAGCGAGTCAACGCCCGAGGCCTGATGGCGCGAAGCCAGCCCCGGACGCGCATTCAGCTGCCAACCTGTCGCGGCGGCTCCCCCTGCACGCGCTGGGCCAGACGCCTGGCGTCCAGGATGTGAAGCTGGCGACCGCGAACGTCGATCAGGCCTTCATCCTGCAGGCGTCCCAGTGAGCGGCTGACGGTTTCCAGGACGACGCCCAGATAGCTGGCCATGTCTTCGCGACTCATCGGCAGAGTGATCTGGTCCGCGTCGTGCCCGAGCAGCAGGTAGCGCTCGCGCAGACCGTGCAGAAACAGCAGCATGCGGTCATCGGCCTGGCGTCGACCGAGCAACTCGACGTGCGACTGGTCCTGGTCGCGGCTGCGTCCCATCACCCGCAACAGCTGGCGCTGCAGCCCAGGGAGCTGCGGCAGCAGCGTCTCCAGCTGGCTCATCGGCAGTTCGCAGACCGTCGCCGTCTGCAGCGCCTCGGCAGCGCAGAGATGACGCCCGCTGCCCATGCCGTCCAGGCCAATCAGCTCGCCCGGCAGGTGCAGGCCGATGATCTGCGACTCCCCTTCCGGGTCCACCGTCACCGTCTTGAACGCCCCGTCGCGGGACACGAACAGCGATCTGGCCACGTCGCCCTGGTGATACAGGTGCTCGCCGCGACGCAGCGGTCGTCGCGCACGCACGGCACGATCCAGGCGGTCCAGCTCATCCGCTTCGATGCTGGCCGGCAGACACAGCTGCTGCAGCGAGCAGGAGGCACAGCTGCGCCTCAGCTCGCCAATTTCGATGACGTTCGTCGGGTTCATTGCCTTGCCGTGGCCCCTTACTGTTCGGCCGTCCAGCGGTCCAGCCAAGCGTCGACCGCATTGTGCCACTGCACGCTGTTCTGCGGTTTGAGCACCCAGTGGTTCTCGTCGGGGAAATACAGGAATTGGCTGGGAATGCCCTTTCGCTGCAGCGCCGTGTAGGCGGCCATGCCCTGCGAGGACGGAATGCGGTAGTCCAGCTCGCCGTGGATGACCATCATCGGCACGCGCCAGTCCTTGACGTGGTTCACCGGGTTGAACTTCTCGTAGCCCTGCGGATTGTCGAACGGCGTACCGCCATTCTCCCACTCGCTGAACCACAGCTCCTCGGTGGCGTAGCCCATCATGCGCTGGTCGAATACACCGTCGTGATTGATCAGGCACTTCCATGGGCCGTTCCAGTTGCCGGCAATCCAGTTGATCATGAAGCCGCCGTAGCTGGCTCCCAGAGCGCAGGCGCGATCCCCGTCGAGGAAGTCGAACCTGGCCAGCGCCGCGGCCCAGCCCTTCTGCAGGTCTTCCAGCGGGCGGTCGCCCCAGTGCCGGGTGATGGCGTCGGTGAAGGCCTGGCCGTAGCCGGTGGAACCGTGGAAGTCAATGAACACCACCGCATAGCCGTTGCCGGCATAGGTCTGCGGGTTCCAGCGATAGT
>JAGRJX010000045.1 GCA_020442545.1 Lysobacterales bacterium | reverse complement strand
TGTCGCGCTCGGTGCGGTAGGACTGGCTCATCGGAACTCCATGAAATCGAGGTAATTGGGGAAAGTGGTGAGGGCGGCGGGATCGACTGGCACAGGGATGTGCCAGCGCAGCAGACGCTTACAGCGTTTGATGCGGAAAACGTGACACGGCCGCGCCGTGGTCGTTTTTCTGCAAACCGCGGCAGGATGCCCAGTTTTGCAGCTTGCCAAGCCGCGCGAATTATAGACCTCGCATCATTGGCGGGCCACGCGGGCATGGCGAGAACGCTACAATTCGCGTCCCCGAACCGCTGAAGCACTGGAATCCCGCATGTCCTTCGACTCCCCAAGCGCCCTCACCGCCCTGACGCCGCTGGACGGCCGCTACCGGAGCAAGGTCACGCCGCTGCTGCCGATCTTCTCGGAGTACGGCCTGATCCGGGCGCGTGTTCGCGTGGAAATCGAATGGCTGCTGGCGCTGGCGGCCGAACCTGGCATCAACGAGCTGCCCGCCTTCAGCGATGGCGCCGTTGCACGCCTGCGTGCGCTTAGCGACGGTTTCTCAGTAGCCGACGGTGAACGCGTGAAGGCCATCGAGGCCACCACCAATCACGACGTCAAGGCGGTCGAGTACTTCATCAAGGAACGCCTTAAGGACGACGCTAAGCTGGCGCCGGCGCTGGAGTTCGTGCACTTCGCCTGCACCAGCGAGGACATCAACAACCTGAGCTACGCGCTGATGCTGCGCGAAGCCCGCGAGGCCGTTCTGCTGCCGGAGGCCGATGCGATGATCGCCCAACTGCGCGATCTGGCCCACGCCCAGGCCAGGCAACCCATGCTGTCGCGCACGCACGGCCAGACCGCTTCGCCAACCACGCTGGGCAAGGAAATGGCCAACGTCGTGGCGCGCCTGCAGCGCCAGCGCAAGCAGCTGGCCGCCATCACCATCCCGGGCAAGATCAATGGTGCGGTGGGCAACTTCAACGCCCACGTCTCGGCCTACCCCGACATCGACTGGCGCGCGCTGTCGCAGCGCTTCGTCGAGTCGCTGGGACTGGAGTGGAACGCCTACACCACGCAGATCGAGCCGCACGACGGCATCGCCGAACTCTGCGATGCGCAGCGCCGAATAAACATCATCCTGATCGACCTCTGCCGTGACGTCTGGGGCTACATTTCCCAGGGCTACTTCAAGCAGGCGCTGAAGGAAGGCGAAGTCGGCAGCTCGACCATGCCGCACAAGGTCAATCCCATTGATTTTGAAAACGCCGAGGGCAATCTCGGCATCGCCAACGCCCTGCTCGACCATTTCGCCAACAAGCTGCCGATCAGCCGCTGGCAGCGCGACCTTACTGATTCCACCGTACTGCGCGCGCTTGGAACCGCCTTCGGACACGGGCTGGTCGCCACGCAGTCGCTGCAGAAGGGTCTCGGCAAGCTGTCGATCAATCCGGAACGCCTCGCCGCCGACCTCGACGCGGCCTGGGAAGTGCTGGCCGAGCCGATCCAGACGGTGATGCGTCGCTACGGCGTCGAAAACCCCTACGAGAAGCTGAAGGCGCTAACCCGCGGTCGCGGCATCGATGCCGACACGCTGCGCCAGTTCGTCAGCGACCTCGACATCCCGGACGACGCCAAGGCCGGTCTGCTGGCGCTGACGCCGGCTGGCTATGTCGGCCTCGCCGCCGAACTGGCCTCGGACATCTGAGCGAAGCGCGGTCAGCAGCATGACGCCCGCCATCGAAGTGACTGCGACCGCTGACCTGCCGCTGGGCATGTCCGCTGCGGATTTCCTGCGCGATTACTGGCAGAAGCGCCCGCTCTTGGTACGCGGCGCCATTCCGGAACTGGCTGCCGACCAACCGCTGCCGATCGAACCCGACGACCTCGCCGGCCTCGCCTGCGAGGACTTCGCGCTGTCGCGACTGATCGTCCATCACGCCGACAGTGACAGCTGGCAGGTGCAGACCGGCCCATTGCCCGAGGACGCCTTCGACGGTCTTCCCGAGCGCGACTGGACGCTGCTGGTGCAGGACGTGGATCGCTGGGACCGCGATGTCGCTGGCCTGCTGCGGCATTTCGACTTCCTGCCGCGCTGGCGCATCGACGACATCATGGTCAGCTTCGCCGCCCCGGGCGGCTCGGTGGGTGCGCACGTCGACCAGTACGACGTGTTCCTGATCCAGGGCATGGGCTCGCGACGCTGGTTGATTGACGACGGTGAGTCGCCGGACCTGACCCTGCGCGACGATGTCGAGCTGAAGCTGCTGCGCCAGTTCAATCCGACCCACGACTGGACGCTTGAACCCGGCGACCTGCTCTACCTACCGCCGGGCGTGCCGCACCACGGCATCGCCATCGAGGCTGGCCTGACCTTTTCGGTCGGCATGCGCGCGCCGTCGCAGGCGGAAATGCTGGTCGACCTCGCCGAGCACCTGGCCGAAGCACTGGCGGAATCACAGCGTTACGCCGACCCGAACCTTGCACCGGCCAACGATCCGTTCGAGATCGACGGCAGCGCGATCCGCCGGGCCAGAGCCGCGATGCCGGCCATTGCCCGACTGCCCGACGCCATACTGATTCGCTGGCTGGGCGGATTCCTCACCCGCTACCGCAGTGCGGGTGAAGCCGCTGCATCCGACGCGGCGATCCGGCCCGAGCAGCTCAAGACCACGCTGCAGGCAGGCGGCCGGCTTTCCCACCACCCGTTGGCGCGCTTTGCCTGGTCCGCACTGGGTGACGAGCCGCTGCTGTTCGTCAACGGTCTGGCGCTGCCCTGCGCGACCATGCAGGCCGCGCTGATCTGCCGCCACGACCAACTCGGCATGGACGAGCTGGCCGGCCAACCCGAAAGCATCTGGACGACGCTGGCCCGGCTGGTCGACAGCGGTTACCTGGTGCCAGACGGAGCAGACCACGAATGAGCGGCAACCAGGAGAGCGGCCACGGTCTCGATGACGTCGCCACCGACTTCACCGTCGAGCATGCCGACTACGCCAGCGATCTTGATGCCCTGCGCGCCGTGCGTGAGCCGGTGTTCATCGACGAGCAGAAAGTGCCCGCCGACATGGAATGGGACGAGCTCGATCCGAAAAGCCACCACGTGGTCGCCCGCGACCTCGACGGCAAGCCGATCGGTACGGGTCGCCTCACCCCGCAGCACAAGATCGGCCGCATGGCGGTGCTGGCGAACTGGCGCGGTCGGGGCGTCGGCAAGGCGCTGCTGCTGACCCTGATCGAACGTGCGCGAAGCCTGAACTACGGGCTGGTGTCGCTGCATGCGCAGGTTTCCGCCATCGGCTTCTATGAACGCTTCGGCTTCGAGGCCTACGGCCGGGAGTTCGACGAGGCCGGCATCCTTCACCGCTCCATGCGCCTGGCGCTTCCACCACCGGAAGTGGTGCCGCCAAGGCCGGCAGAAAGCGTCCCGGATGCGGAAATCCTCGACGGCAACGACCTGCACAGCCTGCGCGAAGGCAGCCTGCGCCTGATCCAGGAGTCGCGTCGGCGCCTGTGGATCTACAGCCGCGATCTCGACCCGCTGCTCTACGGCGGCCCGAAAGCCATGGCCGCCATCAAGGAGCTGGCGCTGCGCGCCGAGGACGGCGGCATCAGGATGCTGATCCAGAACCCCGGTGCCGTGCGCGATGCCGAACATCCCCTGATCGCCCTGAGCCAGCGCCTGTCCAGCGTGTTCAGCCTGCGCCAGCCGGATACCGAAATCGACCTGCAATACCCGAGCGCATTCCTGATCAACGACCTCGGCGGCTACCTGTTCCGCCCGCTGGCCACGCGCCTTGAGGCCAGCGGCAGCAGCTGGGGGCCGGCCCGGCAGCAGCAGCTGCTGGAATACTTCAAGCAGGTCTGGGAGCGCGCCGTCTCCTGTGCCGAGCTGCGACAGCTGCAACTCTGAACGATGAATGATCGGCTACCGCCACGGCGGGAAAGCGGTCGCCTGTTCGAGCAGATGACAGCCGGGTGACGTTCCAGTTGGCGTCCGATACCGGTATACTTCTGCCCTTTGTTGCTGCATTGCAGCAGCCCCGCCAAATCCCTCTCTGCCAAGCACCTGGCGCAGCAAATTCTGGGCGATGAATCAGTGACCAGCCTGATCGAGCAGTTCTTCCGGTCCACCCCGATTGCGGGCGGAAATGCCGACTACGTTGAGGCGCTCTACGAGCACTGGCTGGCCGACCCGGGCTCGGTCGACGCCGGCTGGCAGTCGTACTTCGACGAACTGAAAGGACGGGAGGCCGGCGACATCCCGCGCTCGGTCATCCTTGACCGTATCGCTGAGGCCGCCAAACATGCTGGCCGCGTCAACGGCGATGGCCCGGTCAACGATGAGCAGGCGCGCCGTCAGGGCGCGGTACTCAAGCTGGTCACCGCCTACCGTTCGCGCGGCCACCTGCACGCCCACATCGATCCGCTGGATCTGATGCAGCACCCGCCGGCACCGGACCTCGACCTGCCGTTCCACGGCCTGGCATCCAGCGACCTCGACACCGAGTTCAGCACCGGCAGCTATGCCGGCGCCACGCGGATGACGCTGAAGACCCTGCTGGGCAAGCTCAAGGCCACCTACTCTAGCAGCATCGGCGCGGAGTTCATGCACATCACCGACGCCGAGCAGCGTCGCTGGGTGTACGAACGTCTGGAGCAGGCCGCCGGCGACTACGGACTCAGCGCTGCGGAAAAGAAGCGCGCGCTGGCGTCACTGACCGCCGCCGAGGGCCTGGAGCGCTTCCTGCACACCAAGTACGTCGGCCAG
>JAGRJX010000291.1 GCA_020442545.1 Lysobacterales bacterium | reverse complement strand
CTGACCTCGAAGCCCTTCAGCGCACACCAGGCGGCGATGTCGCCACCCATGACGCCGGCGCCGATGACGTGGACGTTCTTGATCCCGTGATCCTTGCCGCCAAGGCCCTTCAGGCGTTCCTGCAGGAAATAGACGCGGATCAGGTTGCGCGCGGTCGGCGTGCTGGCCAGCTTGGTGACGGCCTTGGCTTCGGCCTTGAGGCGACGGTCGATGCTGCCGCCGGTGCTGCGCCAGGTGTTGATCAGCGCCCAGGGTGCGGGATAGTGCGCCTTGGGTGCCTTGCGCGCGACCTGCTTTTGCATCATCGGCGCGAGGATCTGCCGTACCGGCCAGATGTTGGTCGCCCAGCCCATGAAGCGCTGCTTGATCGGGCGCGAGGTGCCGCGCTGCAGCAGGGTCATCGCGGCATCCAGCAGCACCGGCTGCTCGACGCGCTTGTCGATCAGACCAATGGCGCGAGCCCGGCTGGCACGCAGGCCGCGGCCGGTAAGCATCATGTCCATGGCCGCCGGCGCGCCGACCAGCGGCGGCAGGCGCACGCTGCCGCCCCAGCCCGGATAAATGCCGAGCATGACTTCGGGCAGCGCGATGCGCGTGCTGTCGTCATTGCTGGCGACGCGGTAGGTGCAGGCCAGCGACAACTCGGTGCCGCCGCCCATGCAGTGACCGTGGATGGCGGCGACGGTCGGGCAGGGCAGCTCGGCCAGACGCTGCAGCACCAGCTGGCCACGGCGGATCGAGTCGTAAACCGTGCCGTTGGCGTCGAATTCCTGGAATTCGCTGATATCGGCACCGGCGATGAAGCCGGCTTCCTTCAGTGAGTGGATCAGCACGCCCTTGGGCGGCGAGATCTCGATGCGCTCGAGGATCTGGTTGAACTCGTCGAGCACGGCCTGCGCCAGGGTGTTCACGCGGCTTTCCGCGCGATCAAGTCCCAGCATCAGGATGCCGTCGTCGCGCAGTTCGGGTTTCCAGTGGAGGAATCGCAGTCCGTCAAACATCGGTTTTGGCTCACATACGGGGGAGTCTGGTTATGATCCCGGCTGGCTGGCAGGATGGCAAATGCGGGGATTCGGAGCTGACAGTCGACAGGGCGGAACTTTCCGTTTGGCTGGCAGTCATAAAGCGCGACCTGACCGGGTCGTTCGCATGTCCCGGGAGTTGTACCGGGCACCAAACCAAACACGGAGCCGTAGCGCCGGATGGGCGAGAACGATCTGGACCAGACGCTGGTCGAACGCGTGCAAAAAGGCGACAAGCGCGCTTTCGACCTGTTGGTCACCAAATACCAGCACAAGATCGCCAGCGTGATCTCGCGCTATATCCACGACTGGAGCGAATGCCAGGACGTGGCGCAGGAGACGTTTATCCGTGCCTATCGCGCACTGGGCAACTTCCGCGGTGACAGCCAGTTCTACACCTGGCTGTACAAGATCGCGATCAACACCGCCAAGAACTACCTGGTGGCCCTGGGTCGCCGCCCGCCGCAGGGCGACATCGATGCCGCCGATGCCGTGCAATACGACGGCGGAACGCGCCTCCGCGACACTGACACGCCGGAGCGCGAACTGCTTCGACAGGAAATTGAACGAACCGTCACGGCCACTGTCGAAGAGCTGCCCGACGAGCTGCGAACTGCCATCACGCTTCGCGAGGTCGACGGTTTGAGTTACGAGGAAATCGCGGAAGCCATGGATTGCCCCATCGGCACCGTGCGTTCGCGAATCTTCCGTGCCCGTGATGCCATTGACCAGAAAATCCGTCCGCTGCTGGAAACCGAGCGAGCCAGACCATGACTGCCAATCAAGACAATTCCCATGACATCAAGGAACAGCTTTCCGCGTTGGCCGACGGTGAGCTCGATCGCAACAGCGCGCGCTTCCTGCTGCGCCGATGCGAGAGCGACGCCACGCTGGTTGGTGACTGGTCGCGCTACCAGCTGATCGGTGCCTGCGTGCGACGCAGTGAGTTCCGGCTGATGCCGGAGGGCTTTGCGGATCGCGTGTGTCAGCAGCTCATGGACGAAGCAGCGCCGCGTCGTGGCGGCACGCTGCTGCGCTGGGG
>JAGRJX010000290.1 GCA_020442545.1 Lysobacterales bacterium | reverse complement strand
CAACGACTGCATCATCCGGGATGCGGCAACTACTGGAAGCACCGAACCAATCAGATAACGGTTTGCTGCAGCATCTGTGATACGCAGATACATTGCGCAAGAAAAAAACGGCGCCCGAAGGCGCCGTTCTGAATTCAACCGACTGCTGCTTATTGCGACTGCTGCGCGCCCGCCGCATCCGGATCAACGATTGGCCAGTAGACCTTGTAGTCACCGAACTCGGGAATGACGTCGGTGATTTCCTGCAGGTAGTCCTCGAACGGGTAACCGTTGGCAGTCAGGCCATTGGCCATCGCATAGGAGCGCAGCGACTCACGCACGATGTTCAGACGCGCAGGACTGTCGCCTTCGACATTGGCACGAATCGCGCGACCACCGTAACTGACCTGCGCGGTGATGTTCTCCGGTAGATCGAGCTCCGGCAGCGGCGCAACGGGTTCGATGGCCATGCCGGCCATCAGAGCATCGTCCGGTGCCACGGACTCCTCATCCATGCCATCCATCCCGGCCTCTTCGTCAGCGGCTTCCTCCGCCACATCGTCATTGCTGGCGGCAGATTTCTCGCCCACCGGCAGTTCGACGGCAAACTTGTACTCGCTGTCACCGAAATTGATCGTCACCAGGCGTACCGGACCGGTGATCTCAAGATCGTTCTGCTCGGCTTGTTTGATCAGTTCACGGCTCGCCATCAGCAGCGCGCCATACACTTCCATAATGACGCGTTTGGACTTGGTTTCCAGATGCAGTACGTTCATCGGCTGCACGGTGACCTCGGCAATGTCGAGGTAGGAATAGTCAAAGTTCGGCATGGTGGCCAGCACGTCAACGATGTTGTTCAGACCAGCTTCGATGTCGTCACCGATGTTGCGCGACAGGTACAGGCCCGCATACCGCCCGAACAGGTTCCAGCCATAGTCAACGTCATAGCCCATGGTGATGTTCACCACGGCAACCGACGTGGAACCGATTTTTTCTTCGAGGTCGATCTGGTAAGTCTTGTCCGTGCCGTAATCGTCGTTATCGACGTCGATACGAATCGCGGCGTCCTCGTCACTGCGGGTGATGGTCCAGGTGCCTTTGCCGACACGCTTGTCCCAGGAGTTGTAGCGCAGCCTTGCGCCCTCGCCGCGGCGCGGACCTTCAATCGTGTACTGCACGCGCGGGTCGTGGGCGCGCATCTGGTTCCAGTCCTTGAAGCGCTGGAATCCGTTGAGGAAGTCATACACCTGACGGATCGGGTGGTTGGTTTCCACCGTGTGTTCGACGTGGCGGTGACTGGGCAGGAACACGCCCACGATCACGAACAGGGCCACCACCATCAGGAAGGCGATTACAAACTCGATAAAGCGCGTCATTCAGGATTCTCCGCAATCCACTCTTGCAGCGCCCATCGGCGCCCACGGCACGACAGTGTCCGACCGGGCCGGAACAACTGCGAGGGCGGAAGGATAGCCGGAACGCCGTCCGGCGACCAGCTGTTGCGCCCATTTGGGCACGTATAGGGCACAGAATCACCAGCAGGACCGGGCCGGACGCGGCTCAAACCAGCTTGAGTTCGAACGCCTTGAGCACGGCGCGGGTACGGTCGCGCACGCCGAGTTTGCTCAGAATATTGGATACGTGGTTCTTGACCGTGCCCTCTGCCACACCGAGCGAATTGGCGATTTCCTTGTTGGAATAGCCGCCGGCCATCAGCCGCAGGATCTCGGTTTCGCGCTCCGTGAGCGGGTCCGGACGATCGAGGCTGGTGAAGTCGTTCTGCATCCGCTCCAGACCCGACAGCAGTCGCTGGGTCACCGCCGGCTGCACCAGCGAGCCGCCCCTGGCCACGGTCTCGATGGCGCCGACCAGCTGGTCCAGCGACACGTCCTTGAGCAGATAGCCCTTGGCGCCGGCCTTGAGGCCTGCCAGCACGAGCTGATCGTCATCAAAGGTGGTCAGGATGATGGTCGGCGGCAAGGCATCCTGTGCCGACAGCGCCTGCAGCGCCTCCAGGCCCGACATCACCGGCATGCGCATGTCCATCAGCACCACGTCCGGCTTGACCTGCGGGATCAGCTCCACGGCCTGCTTGCCATCGGCCGCCTCGGCGACGATGCGGATGCTGTCCGACAGCTCGAGTAGCGATCGGATGCCCTGTCGTACCAGGGTCTGGTCGTCCACCAGGCAAACCTGAATCATGTGGTTGTCTCCTTGTTGGTCAGCCCGACGGCGACCTCGTCGTCGGCTGTGGGCGTCTGAACATCATTGGATGCCGACGCCGCCGCCCTGGCCTTTCCCGCCAGGTTGATCTCACGCGGCGGGCTCAGGTCCAGGCCGCGACCCGGAATGCGCATGCGGACGCAGAATCCTGCGCCACGCGCCGTCTCGATGTCGAGCTGGCCGCCGATCTGCTCCAGCCGCTCGCGCATGCCGTTGAGGCCGTTGCCGGGACGGAACTGGTCAGCGCCGCGACCGTCGTCGCGCGCCGTCATCAGCAGGTCGTCGCCATCCTCGGCCACGCTCAATGACAGCGTGCGCGCCTCGGCGTGGCGCACCGCGTTGGTGATCGCCTCCTGCGCCAGCCGCAGCAGCAGGTGCGCGCGTTCCGGCTGGTCAACGTGGAACTGCTCGGGAATATCGAGCTGCACGTCGAGCCCGGGAACGCCGTCAACCACGCTGCGCAGCGCTTCAGTGAGATCAATGGCGTCGTCCTCGCGCAGCTGGCTGACCGCCTCGCGTACGTCGGCCAGCAGCAGCTTGGCCAGCGACTGCGCTTGTCGGACATGCTCCTGCACCCTGCCCTGCGACATGTGACTGGCTACTTCGAGGTTGAGGCTGAGTGCGGTCAGGTGATGTCCGAGCAGATCATGCAGCTCGCGCGAGATGCGCATGCGCTCGTTGATCCGCGAACTTTCCGCCAGCAGCGCCCGGGTAGCGCGCAGTTCGGCATTCAATCGGCGCTGCTCCTCGCGCGCCTCGGCCTGGCGCCGCGCCACCAG
>JAGRJX010000289.1 GCA_020442545.1 Lysobacterales bacterium | reverse complement strand
GCATGCCCATGTTGTCGGCGGCGACGCGATCCATCCCAGACGCAGCCAGGCCTTCACCGCGGAAGATGTTGCCGCCGCCGATGACCACACCAACCTGCACGCCGGCCTCGCTGACCTCCTTGATCTCCTGCGCCATGCGCTGGATCACGGCCGGGTCGATGCCGTAGTCGGCCTGGCCCATCAAGGCCTCGCCGCTGAGTTTGAGGAGGATGCGGCGGTACTTGATGGCGTCGGCGTTCACGGCGTGGCTCCGTCGGCAGGGCGGGCAAAACGCCGGCATTCTAACCGAGAAGCGGCAGTAGCGGCCCTGCGGTGTCGCCATGTGCCGCGCCGGCAACGCAAGAGGAGCCGCCTGGTGCCCGACGCCACTGGTCGGAATGGCTTTGGTCGCGATTGTTATCCGACCGGGCGGATGTCCCCGGCACTGCGTGCGCCAAGCCATGCCCGCGCGGCGGTCCAGGCACGGTTGACGCTGCGCGGCGACATGTCCAGGGCTTCAGCCGTTTCCCCGACGCTCAAACCTCCGAACCAGCGAAGTTTGACCACGGCGGCCAGCGTTTCGTCGACTTCCTGCAGATGGTCGAGTAGCTGATCCAGCGCCAGCACCTGCGCGGGGCTGGGTCCGTCGTGCGCCGGCTCCGCGTCCAGCGGCACATGCTCGGCGCCGGCGCCACGCTTTTGCCGCGACAGGCTGCGGGCCCGCTCAATCAGGATGCGCCGCATGGCCTCGCCTGCCGCCGCAAAGAAGTGACGGCGGTTCTCGAAGCGGGCCGGACCATGACCAAGCAGCCGCAGGTAGCCTTCGTGCAGCAGGCCGGTCGTGCCCAGGGTCAGCGGCCCGGATTCACGCGCCGACAACGTCCGCGCCCGCGCCTTCAGTTCTTCGTAAATCACCGTCATGAGCTGCTCGGGGGCGGCAGGGTCGCCCTCACCAAGCCGGACAAGCAACTGGGTAATTCGGTCATCCATGTGGCGCAGTATGCCGGTATTGGTCGCATGATCAGGTATTGCACCTGCGCACGACGGGTCGCAAGGTGGTGTTCGGATGGATGAGTACGGCACATGAACGACGCGAGGAGCGGCAGTCGGGGTTACTGTGCTCCAGGCGAGGGCCTGGACTGGGATCGCGTGTGGACGGTGTTCCACGACGCGCTGGATCGGCCCCGGCCAGGACGGGTGGAATGGGTGCGCGGGGTGCTGTCTGATCCTGCTTCGGCCCGCGTGCTGGACGAAGTGCTGTGCATGCTTGGCGCCCACGAGCAAGGCGACTCGCCTCTGGATCGCCCCGCGCTGTCCCTGCTTCAGCACAGCGCACCGCCGGTGATTCCCGGTGCCTGGAATGTGACGCGCCGACTGGGTGATGGCGGCATGGCCGAAGTCCATCTGGCGGCCCGCAGCGATGGCGACTATGAGCAGCTTGCCGCGGTCAAACTGATTGATGTCATGCCGGGAGACGAGCAGGCCTTTGCCGCAGAACGCCGCGCGCTGGCCAAGCTGCGACATCCGCACATTGCCCAGCTGTACGACAGCGGCATCTGCGACGACGGCCGTCCATTCCTGGTGATGGAGTATGTGGAGGGCAGACGCCTGGATGACTGGATCGCAGAGCGCAATCCGTCGATCGGGGAACGGCTTGCCCTGTTTGTCCTGGTCTGTCGCGCTGTGCACCACGCACACCGCAGCCTGATCGTGCATCGGGACCTCAAGCCATCGAATGTGCTGGTGACCCGCGACGAGGCGCCGAAGCTGATCGATTTTGGCATCGCCGGTGCTCCCGGTGATGGCGTGGCGCGCCTGACGCCCGCATTCGCCAGCCCGGAGCAGCTGCGTGGCGAGGCCGTCACCACGGCAAGCGATGTGTTTGCTCTGGGCGTATTGCTCCATTGGCTGCTGACCGGGGCGCCGATGTCTGGTGGTACCGAAGCCACGGTCGAACAGCGGCTTGCCCGCATCGATGCCGGGGTGCAATCGCTGCCGCGTCGCAAAGCGGGACCGCTTGCGCCGCTCGGCCGGTTTCGCCGAAGCGAGCTGAACGCCATTCTTTCGAAGGCCCTGCAACCGGAGCCCGAGTTGCGCTATGCATCAGCAGCCGCGCTCGCGGCGGAAGTGGAGCGATGGCTGCAAAGAAGGCCACTGATCGCCTGCGGCGAGGGGGTCGGATACCGGATGCGCAGCGCGATTGCCCGCCATCCCGCGCCGTTTGCGGTGATCGGCGTTGCTCTCATGGCACTGCTGGCCAGCATTGTGCTGCTAGCACTGCAGGGGCGGCAACTGAGGGACGCGCTGGCCCTGGCACAGGCGCAGACGCAGCGTGCCGAGCAGGCGGCCGGATTTCTTGCCGCGCTATTTACCGATACCGACCCCGAACAGCAGTCTGGCCGGTCGGTCAGTGCAGCAGACCTGCTCCGCAAGGGGGCCGCACGGCTTGAAGGGATTGATGACCCGGCGCTGCGCGAACAGCTCCAGCTGGTGGTCGCAGACGCGCTGCTTCACACGGGGGAACTGCAGGACGCCGAAACGCTCTTCCAGGCCCTGCGTACGCACCCGGCAGCGCAGGCCCGGGCCCTGGAAGGCCTCGCGACCGTGGCGCAGGAGCAGGGCAAACATGCGCAAGCCGAGCAGTTGCAGCGCGCCGCACTGGCAAGCCTGCAAGCATCGGCGGGCAGCCCGTCGGTTCCGGGAGATGCTGTGGCCTGGCGGGCGCACTTGAAGCTGGCGGCCATCCTGCAGTCGCTGGGGCGGCTGGACTCGGCAGCGGTCGAGCTGGAGGGGGTCAGCACGCAGCAGGCGGCGCCCGAGCTGGCCGCGGATGCCGACATCCGTCTGGGCGCCCTGGCCTGGGGACGGGGCGAACTGCCGACGGCGGAGCGCTACTATCGGCAGGCATTGGATCGCTATGAAGACGCTTTCGAGGCGCCTCATCACCAGATTGCACGCGCCCACTACGCCATCGGCACTGCGCTGCATCGTCAGGGACGCCATGCGGGTGCACGTATGGAGTATGCCAAGGCGCTGCAGCAGCGACAGGCCGTCTATGGCGAGCGCCACCCTCGCGTGGCAGAAACCCTTGAAGCGATGGCGGCACTTGCCTATGACGCGGGAGACGCAGACCGGGCAATCGACCTCGGCCGCCGCGCCCTGGACATGAAGCGCGAGCTGTTGGGCGGGGACAGCCCCACGCTTGGCCTTTCGCACACAAACCTCGCGCTGGCGCTGCACGAAACCGGACGCTTCGACGAAGCGGAAGCCCACTACCGTCAGGCCCTGTCCCTAAATCAGCGCGCATTCGATTCCGGACACCCGGGTATCGTCGGAAGCCTTGGCAATCTCGCGCTGCTGGCGCTTGATCGTGGCCGACATGACGATGCACGGCACTGGCTCGACCGGGCTCGGCCACTGGCTGATGCGCTTCCGGACGGGCACCGGATCCGCGCCTACATTAATCATCTGGACGGGCGAGCGCTGCTGGAAGTCGGGCGTCCGGCGCAGGCGTTGCAATGGCTGGAGTCGGCACTGGCGGCGCGTCGAGCACAGGGCGACGGGCGTCATCCGTATGTGGCTGACTCGCACTATTGGCTGGCCTGGCAAGGGCTCGAAGTCGATGACCTGGCACGCGCGATCACCCACGCACAGGCCGCGCTCGAGCTGCGCGCTGCGTTGCTCGACGGGGACGACTGGCGAGTGACGCAATCCCGTGTGCAGCTGGCGGCGCTGCGCTGGCTGGCATCCAGAAGGAGCCGGCACGACGGGGTCTCCGAGGAAGCGCTGGCAGCCGAGCTGGACGCACTTTCCCGGCGGCGCGACAGCGAAGACTGGCGGGTTCTGGCGCTCCTGCAACGCCTGCGGCGCCATGGTATGCCCGTGCAGTGAGTGCCCGCGGTCACGCGGGCTGGCACGCCTGTGAATGACGCGACACCAACGTCGTCTGGCGCGTTCTCCGCGCTTTTGACGCATGGATCACTGAACCCATGAAGCCGATGGTGCGCCATGATTGCCAAAACACCGCCGAGGACCCTGTGCTTTCTGATACTGGGAGGCCTCCCGCTGGCGCCGGGCGCCAGCGTCGAAACACAGCACTACCAGTACGACGATGCAGGCCGTCTGGTCGAGGTTCGCAGTGCGGCGACCGTGATTTCCTACCAATATGACGCTGCCGGGAACATCACCGGGCGCCAGGGCGGGCCGAATCTGCGGATCTTCGAATCCGGCTTCGAGGGGGGCGCGCCATGAACCCTCGCCAACACCTCGCAGTCAGCGTCGTCATGCTCGGGCTGCTGTCTTCCATGTCCGTCCAGGCCCATCGATGTGGTCCGTCGGCGATCACGATTCGCGCCGGAGAGTGTGTTACCTGGGAAATCGTGGCCGACGTGGCTGAATCGGAACCCAGCGATTACGGCCTGCCGGCACCGCCGGGCGCCAATGCCTCGGCATCGCCGGGTGATACCTCGCTGGCCGGTTTTCCGTTCTCGAAGTACAACCTCGGCGTTTACCGCATCTGTGGCCTCGTGCCCGGCACCACCAGCATGACCGCGGCCTGGTATTACGCACCGAATGATGCCGGCGCCAACTGCCCGTTGAGCATCACGGTGGTTTCCGAGAACGGCGCGCCCGCAGGCGGGGCTGACGAAACCGACTCCGGCGAAGATTCCGACCCGGTCAACACCTTTTCCGGCGAACTGTTCGAGTACTACCCGCCGGATCTGCGGCTGGATGGCCCGATGCCGCTGGTTTTCAGTCGCTACTACAGCTCCGGTCTGCTCAGCGCGGACGGTCGTCGCGGACGCCTGGGCGACGGCTGGCGCAGCAATATCGGCATGGGCCTCAGCGGCGACAGCACGCGGGTCGATATCGACTTCCGCTACGGTCAGCGCATCCGCTTCGACAAGATGGGTCCCGATTGGGTGCTCAACCGGCCGCTGGATGGTCGTTTCCAACTGGTCGAGGATGGCGGCGACTTCGTGCTGATGGATCCCGGTGACCAGCGCCACTATCGCTTCCATGCCGACGGCCGGCTGAAGTCGATCAGCGACCGCAACGGCAATGCGCTGGACTTCGGCTACGCCAACGGCGGTGCGGATCAGGTGCCGAACAGCATCAGTGACGGGCTGGGGCGGCAACTCGATCTGACCATCAGCGGCCTGCAGTTCTACTCGCAAGTCACGGATGGATCACGGACGATCACGCTGTTCACGGATTTCAATCGCCACCTTGCGACGGTGACGGATGCGGCAGGCGACCTTTCCACCTACGGCTATCTGCCATCGGGCCTGATGACGCAGGTCACGCGTGACGAAGGCAACGTGCCGCTGCTGACGGCCTGGGACGGCAATGATCGCGTGTACACACAGACCGATGCCGGCAGCGGTGTCTGGAGTTTCGACTACAACGCACCGGATACCACGGTCACCGATCCCGACCGTGATGAAGTCGTCCACACGCACGATGCGATGGGGCGTCTGATCGGACTGACCAATCCGGATCTCGACGTGCAGACCATCAGCTACGACAGCAGCGGTCGGCGCGAGACGGTCACCGACGCCATCGGTCGGAGTCGCAGCATGAGCTACGACCCGCTGAGCGGGCAGATCGCCACCGCCACCGATGCCGACGGCAACGTCGCCAGCTACGAATACCAGGGCAGCAGCAACGACGGTTTCGACTACTTCGACCTTGATCGCATCAGCACAGGTGACGGGCGAAGCTGGGAATTCGGCAGGGACGCCAACGGCAACCTGACCAGCTACGTCGAGCCGGGCGGCGCGACCTGGAACATGACCGTCAACGCGCGCGGGCAGTTGCTGACCGCGCAGAATCCGCTGGGCGGTACGGAAGCCCGGACCTATCGCGCCGACGGTATGCTGCAGACGCGCACGGATGCCTCCGGCAACACCGACACCTACGCTTACGACGCGCTGTGGCGGCTGCAGTCGATCACCCACGAAGACGGCAGCATGCGCAGCTTCACCCGCGACGGCATGGATCGCCTGACCAGCCTGACCGACGAACGCGGTCTGACCACTTCCATGCAGTACGACGGCAACGGGCGGCTGGTGCAGTTCACCGATGCCGACAGCAACGTGCGGTCGTACGGCTACGACAATGCCGATCGCGTCACCAGCATCACCGACGCCCTGTCGCAGACGACCACAATTGCCTACGACCTGCTGGGCCGCATTGCGAGCGAAACACGCGCGAACGCTGAAACCACCAGTTTCACCTACAGCGCGCTGGGCTTTCCGGCGACGATCACGCAGTCCTGGGGCGGTGTGTGGACGTACGGTCATGATGCCGTCGGCCAGTTGCTGTCGGTCAGCAACGGAGAGAACGAAGTCACGAGTTTCGAGCACGATGGCTGGGGCCGGGTGACGGCGATCAACTGGCCTGCCGGTGGCACGGCAACGCTGGACTACGACGAGCTGGGCCGCCTGCAGCGACAGACTGACGCCGCCGGACGCCAAACCGGCTACCGCTACGACGCAGCGGGTCGCCTGGCCGGCATCGATGCCGGATCGCTTGGCCTCGACACCGGCCACAACGCGCTGGCGCTGCTGACCTCGGTAACCGATCCGATGGGCGGCAACTGGAGCTGGGCCTACGACAGCGCCGGAAGGCTGACATCGTCCAGCGATCCTGACGGCGACACCACCACCTACACGCACGACAACCGCAACCGCTACGACGTCATCACCTTTTCCGATGGCGACACCGAAACGCAAAGTTACGACGCCATGGGACACCTCACCCGGCGTCGCGGCTTCGATGGCGTTTCCACCACCGACATCGACTTCAGCTACGACGATCTGGGACGGCTGAGCGGCGGCAGCGGACTGTCGCTGGCACACGACGCCGAAGGCCGGGTTACCGCGTCGAATGGCCTGACCATCAACCGGCAGCTGGCGACGGGACGCGTCAGCAGCGTGGTCTATCCGGGCGGGCTTGTGGTGACCTACAGCTACGATGCCGGCGGCCTGCTCAGCCAGATGGATGACGGTCTGGGTGGTGTGACCGGCTTCAGTCACGATGCGGTCGGCCGGATCACTGGCATTACCCGGCCCAACGGTGTCAGCAGCAGCTGGACCTACGATGACAACGGGCGCACGCAGCGCGTGCAGCACGGTGCCTTCGTTGATCTGCAGCTGGTTCGCGACCCGTCCGGCTTCATCGTCGAGGCGAGCAGGGAGCAGCCGACGCACTTCAGCGTGGCGACGGTGGTCGAGAGCGCATCGGTGAACGCGTCGTTCGAGCTGTCCAGCGCCAGCCACGATGGCAAGGGCGCGGTGACCGCGATTGACGGTATCGGCTTTGATCGCGACCCGTTCATGCGCGCCAGCAGTCGCACATCCGGCGGCACTGACGCGCTGGCCTGGGATACGCTGGGTCATCTGGTCGCGCATGCCGCCGGTTCAGCGGATATCACAATGAGCTGGAATTACGGCTTCGCACAGCCTGCGGTCGGCACCAGCTACTCGATGGGCACGCCGACATGGCACTACGTCAGCCTGCCCAATGGTCGTCTCCTGTATCGAACCAACGGCGCGCAGCGGCAGTACTACCACTTCGACGAAATGGGCAACGTGCTCGCCATCACCGATGACGCAGGCGCGGTGATCGCCAGCTATGGCTACTCGCCCTACGGTCGGCGCAGCGAAGCCGGATCGGTGGCTGGATCGATTACCGGCAATCCTTTCACCTGGGGCGGCGAGTATTTCGTGATCAGCGACACGGTATCGCGCCTGTATGTCATGGGCGCGCGCTTCTACGACAGCGTCAGCCTGCGTTTCCTGTCGCGTGACCGCAGCGGGCCGTGGCTGAATCCGCTGGCCTTCAATCCCTACGGTTTCGCGGCCGGCAACCCGATGTATTTCGTCGATCCCTGGGGCAGCAATCCGGAACCGGCGCAGTCGCCGTCCGCACTGGACTACGTGAGCGAAGCGGTCAACGCGGTCAGTGCTGGCGGCACGTTACAGGGTGTTGTGGAAGCGGCGGCCAAGGCCAACCTCAACGCGGCCCGGGAAACGACCGTGCCCCTGGCGAGACAGCTCGCGCAGGGCGGGCAGTCGGCATCCAGTGCGCGCGGTGCCTTCAACCAGGCGGCCTCCGCGCAACGCAATGCGCAGCGCGCGGTGAACCAGGCGACGTCACGAGGCATGAAGGCCCTGGGCAATCTCGGCAACGCGGCCACGTTCCTGGGTGGCCTGATCGAGGCCTACAAGCTCAACGGCAAGCTGAACCAGCACGAGTCGGACTACAGCCGCAGCGTACGAAACGCGCTGGCCAGCGCCGAGACGATGAGCGAGAACGCTTTCCGCTCCTACAAGGAAGGCAACATCACCTACGAGCAGTTGCGGGTGCGGCTTGATCGGATCAAGGAACTGCTCGATGACCGCCTCGAAAACGAGGATGACCTCTATAAGCTGCGGGTGGCCTACGATGGACTGGACTCTACCTTCAGTTTCCTGATGGGCCTGGCTCCGCGTGGTGACAAGCTCTACGCCGGCTTGAAGTGGGGAATCGGCGTGCCCTGAATGCCGGTGCACGGCTCACTCGCTCCGAACAGTCGAGCGTGGTGTCGACGGAAATGAAGAAGGCCGCGGTTTCCCGCGGCCTTCCCGTGTTGCTCCGGCGTTTCGGCTGAATCAGATCGTTGATCCAGATCGCTGCCGTCAATTCAGAACTGCATCACACCTGCATGGCCTTGGCCACTTCGGCGGCGTAGTCCTCTTCGACTTTCTCGATGCCTTCACCAACCACCAGGCGCTCGAAGCGAACGACGTCGGCACCGGCGGCCTTGACGGTGGCCTCGACGGTCATGTCGGTGT
>JAGRJX010000044.1 GCA_020442545.1 Lysobacterales bacterium | reverse complement strand
TCTACGTCCCGAACGTAGCGCTCTACCAAGCTGAGCTACACCCCGATAGGTGCGAGCCGCGCATTTTAGCCAGCTGACCCGGACTGCGCAAGATGCTTGCGCAATTGGGGGCCGCTACCGTCAGGCGTGGATGGCCGGATCGGCCAGACCGGACGATGTGTGTGTTCCGGCGGCGCCGAAACGGGCATTCCGGGGGGCTCAAATGCACAATTCTGCTAGTCTTGCGCCCCCGTTTTCAGCTTTCGACCACTCCCGCCATGGCCTTGATCAAACCGCGTACGCCGCCCGGCGTGCTGGAACTGCTCCCGCGCGAGCAGATCGCCTTCCAGCGCCTGCTGGACGTGATCCGCAACCAGTTCGAGCGCTTCGGGTTCCTGCCGGTGGAAACGCCGGTGATGGAGCTGACCGATGTGCTGCTGACCAAGAGCGGCGGCGAGACCGAGCGGCAGGTGTATTTCCTGCAGTCCACCGGGGCGATAGAGCAGGGCAAGACGCCGGAAATGGCGCTGCGCTTCGATCTCACCGTGCCGTTGGCCCGTTACGTGGCCGAGCACGAGCACGACCTCGCGTTCCCGTTCCGCCGCTACCAGATGCAGCGTGTTTATCGCGGCGAACGCCAGCAGCGCGGTCGCTTCCGTGAGTTCTACCAGTGCGATATCGACGTGATCGGCAAGGATTCGCTGGCGCTGGCATTCGACGCCGAGATGCCGGCAGTGATCCATGCCGTGTTCAGCGCGCTGGGTATCGGAGAGTTCTGCATCCAGCTGAACAACCGTCGCCTGCTGCGCGGCTTCTTCCAGCGCCTCGGCGTTACCGATGCCGGGCGGCAGATGCTGGTGCTGCGCGAGGTCGACAAGCTGGACAAGCGCGGCGTCGACTATGTGCGAGACACGCTGCGCGCCGAGCCGTTCAACATGTCCGAAGAGGCCGCGAAGGCGGTGCTCGACTTTGTCGCCACGCGTTCGGAAGGCCATGACGACGCGCTGGCCAGGCTGGAGGCGCTGCGCGCCGGCGGCAGCAATGACGAGCTGGATGCCGGCATCGGCGAGTTGAATGAAGTCCTGACCCGCATCCGCCAGATGGGCGTTCCCGAAAGCGCCTACGCGCTGAATTTCTCGATTGCCCGCGGCCTTGACTACTACACGGGGACGGTCTACGAAACGGTCCTGTCCGCCCATCCGGAGATCGGCTCGATCTGCTCGGGTGGTCGTTACGAAAATCTGGCCAGCCACTACAGCAAGTCGAAACTGCCGGGCGTGGGCATCTCCATCGGTTTGACGCGTCTGTTCTGGCAGCTGCGCGAAGCAGGGTTGATTGCGATGGCGGAAAGCACGGTCGACGTGCTGGTCAGTCAGATGGACGCCGAGCGCCTGCCGGACTACCTCGCCATCGCCGCTGAGCTGCGCGCCGGTGGCATCAACACCGAAGTGCAGATGGAAGCGACCAAGCTCGGCAAGCAGTTCAAGTATGCCGATCGCGCCGGTATCCGCTTCGTGCTGGTGGTTGGCGAGGACGAAGCCAATCGCGGCGTAGTCGCGGTGAAGGATCTGCGTCGCGAGTCGCAGTTCGAGGTGTCGCGCGCTGACCTGCTGAAGACGCTGCGCGTCGAGATCGAGCAGTCGCAGGCGATGCCGTCGGCATAGTGGTTCGAGACGGCGGGCCTCGGCCTCCGGTCTCGATCGCGCCTCCTCACCACGAACGGTTGTTTTGACCTCGAAATTCGTTCTCGTTCCGGCCTCTTCAAAACGCAAGCTGGAGAAGAAGACAGGTGGGGCAGCGAGTAGTCCCTCTCCCTCTGGGAGAGGGGTTGGGGTGAGGGTTCGGGAAAAGCAGCGAGCTAAAATCTGACGCAGACTTCAAAACCTTCGCTTTTGCGCACCCTTATCCGGCGCTTTGCGCCACCTTCTCCCGGAGGGAGAAGGAACCACGCAAAACTCATCAGCATTTTCCGAGCACGTTCAATATGAATTGTTCATCCATCACTCTCGACGGCCTTTCATTGACGCGCGCCCAACTGGTCGCGTTGGCGAAGGGCGACACCAGCATCGCGCTTTGCGACAAGGCGTTGGCACGCGTGCAGAAGGCGGCGGATTTCCTCGCTGAGCAGGTGCAGCGCAAAGAGCCGATCTACGGCGTGTCCACCGGCTTTGGCAGCAATGCGGATCGCCTGCTCGGTGCGCATCGTCTGCGCGAGGCTCTGCCGCAGGTGCAGCCGGAGCGTGACGACACGCTGATGGAGGAGCTGCAGGAAAACCTGATCATCACGCATGCGGTGTGCGTCGGTGAGCCGTTCGGAGCGGACGTGGTCCGCGCGATGATGGCGATCCGCATCAACACGCTACTGCGTGGGCATTCCGGCATTCGCGTGTCGACACTGGAAGCGATGACCGCGCTGTTCAATGCCGGCGTGGTGCCGGTGGTGCCGATGAAGGGTTCGGTGGGTGCGTCGGGTGATCTCGCGCCGCTGTCACATCTGGCCATCGTGCTGCTGGGCGGCGGCGAAGCCTTCTTCGAGGGTGAGCGCCTGTCTGGCGCCGATGCGTTGGGCCGAGCCGGTATCCAGCCGGTGAAGCTGGGCTTCAAGGAAGGTCTGGCGCTGAACAACGGCACGGCGCAGATGCTGGCCTGTGGTGCGCTGGCGCTGGATCGACTGGAAACGCTGCTGGATACGGCCGACCTCGCTGCGGCGACGACGCTGGAAGCCTTCGCCGGTCGTCTTCGCGCCTTCGACGAACACGTCCATGCACTGCGTCCGCATCCAGGACAGGTCGAAGTGGCGAAGCGGCTTCGCGAGCTGCTGGCAGGCTCGACGTTGACCGATATCGACTATCACCTGGTGCCGCGATTCAAGGCCTGGCAGCCGGACTCGTGGGAGGAAGCCGAAGACCAGGCGCTGCGCTTCGACATCAGTTGGGACTGGGTGCCGCCGTCGCAGCGACACGGTCGCGAGCGCTATTACGAACGCTATCTGCCGTTCCGCGGCGGCAAGAAGCATCAGCCGCAGGACAGCTACAGCCTGCGCTGCATTCCGCAGGTGCATGGTGCAGTTCGCGATGCCTTCGAGCAGGCCTGTCGCGTGTTCGACATCGAGCTCAATGCCGTCACCGACAACCCGCTGGTGTTCCCGGATCACGATGACAGTGGTCGCATCGAGGATCGCGTGGTGTCGGCCGGGCATTTCCACGGCATGCCGCTGGCGCTGGCAATGAGCTATGTGAAGGCGGCGCTGCCCACACTGGCCAGCATTTCCGAACGGCGCCTCAACAAGCTGGTCGATGGCGCGACGAATGATGGCCTGCCGCCGTTCCTGATCGGTAACGAGGACGCCACCGATTCCGGGTTCATGATCGTGCAGTACACGGCGGCGGCGTTGGTCAACGATCTGGCTTCACGCGCACATCCGGCCTCGGTGTATTCGATCCCGACCAGCGCCAATGCCGAGGACCATGTGTCGATGGGCGCCAACGAGGCACGCCATGTGCTCGACATGTGTGGCGACTTGGGCCATGTGCTGGCGCTGGAGCTGTACACCGCGGCGCAGGCACTGGATTTCCGCCGTGACATGATCGAGGCCGCGCGGCGGTTGGCGCGCCGCGGTGACTGGTCGCTGCTGGCGTCCAAGGTCGGCAACGCGCCCGCCGAAGGCCGGCCGGAACACGAGGTCTTCATGGCCGAGGTGCATCAACTGGGTGACCAGTTGGCGGAGGGTGGCGAGATCGCGCCGTCGCCGGTGGTTTCCGCGGCACTGGCGCGTATCCGGACGGTGGTTGGCTTCATGCGCCGCGACCGGGCCATGGATGGCGACATCCGTGTCATGCTCACGCTGGTCAGGTCCGGGTCATTGCTGGACCATCGCTAGCGTTTCGACGTCGTCAACTGCCGGTTGCCGATGCCGCGCAGAGCTGCACCCGATTGCGCCCGTCCTGCTTGGCCCTGTAGAGGGCCTCGTCGGCCGCGGCGATCAGGTCTTTGCCGCTCAGGGGAAGGGCATTCGCCGCAGCGCAATGCAGCCCGATGCTGATAGTCAGCGGGATGGTGCGGCCGTCGACGTTGATCAGCAGCCTTTCGATGCGCTCGCGCAGTGCTTCGGCGAGGCGCTGCGCGGCATCGAGACCGGTTGATGGCAGCAGCACCACGAACTCCTCGCCGCCGTAGCGTGCCACCGTCCCTTCGCTTCCGCTGAGCATTTCCCGGCAGCATCGCGCCACCGCACGCAGGCAGTCATCGCCGGCAAGGTGTCCGTGGCGGTCGTTGATCTGCTTGAAGTGATCGACATCGAGCAGCATCAGCGCCAGCGGATGTGCGTGGTCGTGCGCGTCGGTCAGCGCCTGCTGCAGCAGGTGATCGAGATGTCGGCGGTTGTAGACGTTGGTCAGGCCGTCGCGCCGGCTGAAATCCTCCAGCCGACGGTTGGCGTCTTCCAGGCGTTTGAGGGTGGCATCGAGCTCGTAGGTGCGGGCACGGACGCGTGACTCCAGTTGCTCGCGCGCGTCGCTCTGGATGCGCTCGTTCTCGGCCTTCAGCAGGTTGAAGCGGTAGGCGAGAGCGAAAGACAGCAGCACCATCTCCAGTGCGGAGCCGATCTGCACGCTGTATTCGGTGAGCGGCTGCTTGGGCAGGTAGCCGAAGGACACCGCCGAATACACGATCAGGCTGATCAGCAGTGTGCTCCAGGCCAACAGGAAGTAGCGCGCGGGTCGATAGCGAGGCAGTACCCGAAAAGCTGCCAGCAGCACCAGCGGAGTGACGATGAAGACCGATGCCGTCTCTACCAGCACGCAGGTGCGGTAGCTGAGGAACAGCGCGGCGATGGATTCGGCCAGCAGCGCCAGCATCGTCCAGTTGATCAGTCGATGCAGGCGCGGCGCGTGGCGATCCGTTTCGAGGAAACGCCGCGAAAACTGCAGCATTGCCATCAAGGCCAGCGGGATGCTGACGATCAGGAAGCGGTTGCCGAAGTCCGGGAAAGCCGGCCACAGATACTGGAAGGCCAGACCGTTGAGTACCGCCACCAGAATGCCGAAGCTGACGAGGTAGACTACGTACCAGAGGAATATGCGGTCGCGCACTGAAAGGTGGAGGATCAGGTTGTAAAGACCGAGTGCAGCCAGTACGCCGTAGTACATGCCAAGCGCCTGGTTGCCGGGAATGCGGTCGGCAAGAAAGTCAGCAGCTGGGGCGACCACCAACGGCACCTGCATCGAGCTCTGCGATTCTGCACGCAGGAACACCTCCACCACTTCGCCCGGTGGTAGCGACAGGGCGAAGTTCGGCTCGCGCATGGGTATCGCGCGTTCCGCGAAAGCTACCCGGTCACCGGAGCGGCGGTGGCTGACGTTGCCGTCGGCAGTGATGATGTAGACCTCGAGATAGTCGATCAGCGGGTAGTTGACCATCAGCAGCCAGTTGGGGTCCTCAATGCCGGGGTTGCGCAGGCGCAGGTGGAACCACATGCCTTCCGGGCGGAAGCCGTAGTTGCCGGCGGGATGGTCGTTGCGCTCGAACCGGCCTTCGGCAAGTTCCGACCGCGCCTCGTCCAGCGTGAGTCGCGCTCCGCGCTCATGCAGAAGCCGCAGCGGCTCGATCAATGCCGTGTCGTGTCCGGCCGTCGGAGTCGCGAGCTGGCGACTGTAGGCCGTTGCGATGGGCAGCGCCGACAGGACCAGGAGCAGGGCCGCGATGGCCGGGAGAAGGCGCGCATCGAATGCGCTTCGGGTTCGGTACTGGCGGTCGTTGGGCGCGGTTGGCGTTTGCTGGTCGATCATGAACTCCCCTGTCATCGCAACAATAACCTGCTAGCGCTCGGGGTGGAATCGGGTGCGCGGTGGTGGCCGACCGCCGGTGCCAATGGGGCTGCGCCAGATCGAGTGATTGCATGGCTGCGTTATCATGTATTAGCATATTAATACATTCACTCACACCGGCTATCGACCGGCACCAGGATCTTCCGTGAAACGCCGTGCCCTGCCGACCCGATCCACCGAATCCCAAGTCGATCAGACCGATGCACTGGAAGACCTGTGCGATGCGCTGTGCGCGCTGCGCGGGCACGAAGAAATGGCTGCGTTCCTGCGTGATCTGTGTACGCCTGCCGAGCTTGAGGCCATGTCCGATCGCTGGCGCGTGGTGGCACCACTGACTGCCGGCATGGCTTATCGCAGCATCCATGACGTGAGCGGCGTGAGCGCAACCACCATCGGTCGCGTCGCCCGCTGCCTCGGCCAGGGCGAGGGCGGTTACCGCGTGGCCGCACGGCGGCTGGCCGCAGCGGGACATCCGGCGTTTTCCCACGCGCTGAAGGATGGCCGGCCGGCCAACGACGAGCGACATTGAGGCAGCTCTCCCCGCAGCCTGATCGACGCTGATCAAGTGCTGCACTGCATGACGGCGACCACGTCTGTCTTCGCGTCATACCGAGGCCATGACGGCCTCAATCCGCGCCCTTCGCGGATTGTCCAACGCTGGAATTCCCATGAATCGACCCGAGCGCGAGCGTGATCGGCTGCGCATCGCCATCCAGAAGTCCGGCCGTCTCGGCTCGCCCGCCCGCGACCTCCTGGAGCGGCTTGGCCTACGTTTCCAGGAGAGTCGCGACCGCCTGTTCTGCCGCGGTGAAATCGAGCCCATCGACCTGCTGCTGGTCCGCGACGACGACATCCCCGGCTTGATTGCTCAGGGCGTGTGTGATCTCGGCGTGGTCGGTCGCAATGTGCTGAGCGAATTCGCGGCGGCCCTGCCTGCGGCTCGGGAACGCCCACCGGTGGAGTGGCAGCCACTGGGTTTTGGCGGTTGTCGCTTGTCGTTGGCGGTGCCCGATGAGCTGGCCTACGAAGGGCCGGCATCACTCGACGGACAGCGAATCGCCACCAGCTATCCGGCGCTGCTCGGCGATTGGCTGCGCGCGCGCGACGTGCAGGCGGATATCGTGACCCTGTCGGGTTCGGTGGAAATCGCGCCGCGTCTGGGTCAGGCCGAGCTGATCTGCGACCTTGTTTCGAGCGGTGCCACGCTGCACGCCAACCAGTTGCGGGAGGTGGAGGTGATCCTGCGCAGCGAGGCGGTGCTGGCGGCGCCGCCTTGCGAGCTGCCCGGCGCCCGTAGCGAACTGGCGCGACAGCTTCGCGCACGACTGCTGGCAGCGCAGGGGCAACGTAACAGCCGCCTGCTGATGCTGAATGCACGTCGCAGCCAGCTGGCCGAACTGCTGGCGCTGCTGCCCGACGGCGAGCCGCCCAGCGTGATGGCGCTGGATGGCGACGGTGACGACGTGGCGATCAAGGCGCTGTGTCGTGATGCGGTCTCCTGGCAGCAGATGGAGCGGATGAAGCAGGCCGGTGCCAGCCAGCTGCTGGTGTTGCCGCTGGAGCAGATGCTTCCATGAACATTGTTGATTGGGCGGCACTGGATCCGGGCGAGCGCGACACCATGCTGCGACGCCCGCCGTCGCAGCGCGATGCCGGATTGCAGCGTGATGTGGCGGACATCCTTGCCACGGTTCGCCGTGAGGGTGACGGCGCCATTCGCGATTACGGCCGTCGCTTCGACGGCGTGGAACTTGATGCCTTCGAGGTGCCACAGGCAGCCATGCTCGTCGCCGGGTCCGAACTGGGGCGGGAGCTGAAGCAGGCGATTCGTGACGCGGCGGGGCGCATCACCGCCTTCCACGAAGCGACCATGGCGACGCCGTTGGCGTCGGTGGAAACTGCAGCGGGCGTGCATTGCGAGACCCTGAACCGCGCCATCGATGGCGTTGGTCTATACGTTCCCGGCGGCAGCGCGCCACTGCTGTCCACGGTACTGATGCTGGGCATACCCGCCGCGCTGGCCGGTTGTCGACAGCGCGTGGTGTGTACGCCGCCGGACCGCGAGGGGCGCGTTGATCCTGCGCTGCTGTTCACTGCCAGCCTGTGCGGACTCGACCGCGTGTATCGGATCGGCGGCGCGCAGGCCATCGCCGCGATGGCCTACGGCACGGCGACGATTCCGCGCTGCGACAAGCTGTTTGGTCCCGGCAATGCCTGGGTCACCACGGCCAAGCAGCAGGTAGCTGCCGAACCGGGTGGTCCGGCCATCGACATGCCGGCCGGCCCTTCGGAGGTACTGGTGATCGCCGACGACGGTGCCAATCCGGCGTTTCTGGCTGCAGACCTGCTGTCGCAGGCCGAGCACGGCCCCGATTCCCAGGTGCTGTTGCTGTCGGACAGTGTTCGGATATTGCAATGCGTGATTGGCGAACTGGAGCTCCAGTTGCGCGACCTGCCACGCGCCGCCATCGCGATGCAGTCGCTCGCCAACAGTCGGCTGCTGCTGATGCCGGACATCGATACCGCAATGGTGGTCAGCAACCGCTATGCGCCGGAACACCTGATCCTTGCGCTGCGCGAGCCGCGTCGTTGGCTGCCTTCCGTCTTCGCCGCCGGTTCGGTGTTTCTGGGGGACTGGGCCGCCGAAGTGCTGGGCGACTATTGCAGCGGCACCAATCACGTCCTGCCGACGGCAGGTGCGGCGCGCGCATGGAGCGGCGTTTCCGTGGCCAGCTTCCAGCGGCGCATCAGCGTGCAGTCGGTGAGCGAGCAGGGACTGCGCCGTATTGGTCCGTGCGCGGCCACGCTGGCGCGCGCCGAAGGCCTTGAGGCGCATGCGCGCGCCGTGGATCGGCGCCTGCAGCGCCAGGGTGTCGAGGTGGCTGCATGAACGTACTGGACCTGGTTCGTGACGACCTGCGCAGCTTTTCCGGCTACTCGTCGGCGCGGCGCGAGTTCGATGCCGTCATGGCCGCAGCAGACCTCTGGCTGAACGCCAATGAATCGCCGTATCCGAATCCGGCAGACCAGTCCGGTTCGCAGCGGCGCTATCCCGAGCCACAGCCCGCGGCGCTGCGCCAGGCGATGGCGACGCTGTATGACGTCGATCCGAGTCAGCTGCTGCTCGGGCGAGGCAGCGACGAGGGAATCGACCTGCTGGTGCGGGCGCTGTGCCGGCCGGGTCGCGATGCCGTCGTGGTCTGTCCGCCGGTGTTCGGCATGTACGCGGTTAGCGCCCGGCTGCAGGGCGCGCCGCTGCTGGAAGTATCGCTGAAGGACGCTGCCGAAGGGTTCGGATGTGACCTCGACGAGGTATCCGATCGGGCGAGGCGGGGGAGCGCGAAGCTGGTGTTCTTGTGTTCGCCGGCCAATCCCACCGGTCAGTCTCTGCGACCGGACGATGTGGCGGCGCTGGCGGCCACGCTTGCCGGTCGCGCGCTTCTGGTGGTGGACGAGGCCTACATCGAGTTCAGCGACCAGCCGAGTTGCGTACGACTGCTGGAGCGCCATGCAAACCTCGTGATCCTGCGCACCCTGTCCAAGGCGCACGGTCTGGCGGCGACCCGCGTCGGAGCGGTCCTGGCGGCACCAGCGCTGATCAACGTGCTGCGCAACTGCCAGGCACCATACCCGCTGCCGCAGGCGTCCGTGTCGTTGGCGCACGACGCGCTGACCGATACCTCGCAATCGATCACCCGGCAGCGGGTGGCGATGATCCGCGCCGAACGTGAGCGCCTTGCCGGATCCCTGGCGGCACTGCCCGGGGTGCGCCGGGTCTATCCGGGTGGCGGCAACTTTCTGCTGGTGCGGTTCAGCGCGGCGGATCGCGCCCTGGCTCATCTGCTCGCGGCCGGCATCGTGGTGCGTGACGTGCGCGGCATGCCGCAGCTTGGCGACGCGCTGCGCATCAGCGTGGGCAGCGAATCGCAGAACCGCCGGCTGGAAGCCGCGCTGGGCGAGGTGGCGGCATGAAGCGCTATCTCTTCATTGACCGCGACGGCACGCTGATCAAGGAGCCGTCCGATTTCCAGATCGACCGCTTCGACAAGCTGGCGCTGGTTGATGGAGTTGTTCCGGCTCTGCTGCGTCTGCAGGACGCCGGCTATCGGCTGGTGATGGTCAGCAATCAGGACGGCCTTGGCACCGAATCCTTCCCACGCGAGCAGTTCGAAGGCCCGCATCGGCTGTTGCAGCAGGTGCTGACCTCGCAAGGCATCCACTTCGAAGCCGAGCACGTCGACGAGAGTCTTGAAGGCCAGAGCCAGCTGGTCGATGGCACGCCGACGCGCAAGCCGGGTATCGGCATGCTGCTGCCCTACCTGCGGCATCGCGCGGTGGACATAGCCGGCAGTTGGGTGATCGGCGATCGCGAAACCGACCTGCAACTGGCCGCCAACCTGGGCTGCGGCGGACTTCGGATCGGTGCGGACGGGCTGGGCTGGGACGGGATCGTCACGCGCATCCTGGGCGCGTCGCGGCGCGCCGAATGCCGGCGCGAAACGCGGGAAACGCGCGTCCTTGCCCGCGTGGACCTGGATCGTGCCGCGCGCCCGGAAATCAGCACCGGCATCGGCTTCTTCGATCACATGCTGGAGCAGATCGGCACGCACGGCGGCTTCGCGCTGGAACTGCGCTGCGAGGGCGATCTGGAAGTCGATGAGCACCACACCGTCGAGGA